>CANQHZ010000059.1 GCA_947623805.1 uncultured Lachnospiraceae bacterium
TGTCAATCCAAATGAAGATGTCAAAGTTCAAACATTAATATCGTAAATGTATAGTTAATTGAAAAGAGTTATACTAGGACATGTTCTTTTACATCCCATATCGCGGTTTATGGCGGATGTCTAATGCAGAATAAGCATTATAAGGAATATGGGTTTGTGCAAAATAAAATGTTTCACTAAATGACGCAAAATATAAAAAATTTGAAAAAAAGTACTTGCATTTATAAAATGCCGGGGTATAATGAGATTGCTGGTTAAGAAAGGCGATAAATTTGAAGAAACAGTAGAAATTGACAAGATTGATTGTCTACTCTGTTGAGTCTTCAAATTTATCGCCTTTTTGTATTGCCTGGAATTTGAAACGCAGGATGCATAGGACGGACGACCGGCGAAGCAGTGCCATGACCTGCCAAAGTGCGGCGAGCGTGCCAAGGAAACAGTCTGCTGCAAATGCTGCAAACTGCGGCTAAGCACATCAGACATTACAGATGGAAAGTGAACGGCCCCCCCCCGAATTTAACAATGATATGTCGTCTAAGGGAGCATTGTGATAATCGTAGCGATAAGTATTACGAAGAATGTGACAATGACGACAACAACGATGATAATGACAAGGAGAAAAGATGATGAATAAAGACAATATGCGCCACAAAAGCCGAGCAACCGCTGTTCCCTTTTACTCTAAGAATTACAAACCGTCGAAGCTGGTCGATTTAGACGCTCTTGCTTCAAGACATTCCTTGACTGAACCAGACACGACAATCGTTCCTGATATGCTGATGGGTAGCATGAATCCCTATTCTGTCTACATGGCGCTCCGGGAACATATTTATAAGCAGGACAGATATCTGAAAGACCTCAGTATGTTTTGCTACAATCACTCCCGCGGCATAAGACAGACAATGCTGGTCACGGGACCGTCGGGATGCGGAAAGACCGAAGCACTCAGATGTCTGCAGGAAATGACAGATATTGAGATTAAGATTTGTGACGGGTCGCTTGTGAGCAAACAATCTTATAAAGGAGACTATAAAGTCACAGACTTGATTAAAGCCAAGACAGCCAGACCGATTATAGTAATTGATGAGTTTGACAAAATATTGCTGGCTGAAAGAGGCTCCGAAGTTCTTATTCAAGGCGAACTTTTAAAAATTGTTGAAGGCGGTTCTGTCCAGGTAACAGGTGAAAGCAATGAAAAATATGATATAGATACTTCGCAGATGAGTTTTATCCTAATTGGCAGCTTCCAGCAGTTTGAACAGGAACGATGCGATAAGAACAAATGCTCCGGGCTTGGATTTGATGCAGCTGCCGTCGAGCCAAAACCTTTTGAAAATGACCTGACACTCGAGATGCTTGTTAAATCAGCTGGTCTGTTTCCTGAACTTGCGGGAAGGATTATGTACCTGACAAGTGTTGAGCCTTTCAGTAAGCAGGATTTTGAAAAGCTTGTCTTTAATAAATCAACAAGTCCACTGACTAAAATAGAAAAAATATATGGTCACAAGCTGAAAATTTCCAAATCAAAACTGAAAGAGCTTGCCGACGATGCATATGATGAAGCTCTGGGAATCCGCGGCCTTACCAATAAACTTATTAATCTACTCAACAACCAAATTTTCGATGACTTTCAATCCGGTAAAGAGTATGGGTTTTTGGAAGATGTTTTCTAGGATGATAAACAGTTTTGCAATCACTTGAGTCATTCTTAACATAGTAGAAAGGGGAAAAACAATGTTGAATTTAGAACTTGAACTTTTATCCGACTTTTGAACTATTACTTATCTTCAGAACAGGATAAAGCGGCATCATCCAAGGAAACTTCTCCAGAACTGGAGGAAATACTGTTGGGCGCGCTGATGATTGATGTAAAAATATCCAAATGCTTCGAGCCAATCTTACTGATAAGGATTTTACAGAGCCGGACAATGTTCTGATTTTCCGGTCCATTATAGAGTCAATCGTATCGGAAAACGAACTGCCAGATATCCGGGCAATCGCCGAGAATTATTGCAGAAAAACAGGATGCGGCAAGGAGGAGGCAATCGAAATACTGAGAGGGCTGATTGCGGCAACTCCTGCCACCAGTGGCATTTCCTACTATCGCGATGTAATAAAAAGCAGAAAACAGAAAAGGAAAGAACCAAAAACTTAATATCAGTTCCTCTTGCATAACACCACGCAATGGTTTATAATGGCTAATATAAAACATAATAAATCTTCAGGGAAGGGTGAAAGTCCCTATCGGTGGTAAAGCCCACGAGCCGCAAGGCAGGATTTGGTGAAATTCCAAAGCCGACAGTATAGTCTGGACGAAAGAAGGTGTTAAAGCAGGCAGTATTGGAAATGCTTTATTTCGCTGCCGCTTATATCGTGTAAAGCAAAAGGTCAAAAGGCAAATCCCTGAGTTATGAAAGTAATTCGGGGATTTTTATTAAGTAATTGCAAAGACTTGTCTGATTTTGCGCCGCGGCGCAGTGTATGGCTAAATTCGGACGACTAGGAACGCATTTCACAATTACCTAAGATACATACAATGGAAAGGAGTTAAAATGACAGACAACATAAAAAACGACAACGATGTCATATTTATGCGCCGCGCTATAGAGCTTGCCAAGCGTGGTATCGGCGCGGTCAATCCCAATCCGCTTGTAGGTGCCGTGATTGTAAAGAATAATCAGATATTGGCTGAGGGCTGGCATGAACGTTTTGGCGAGCTCCATGCGGAGCGAAATGCAATACGACATTTCCTTGAGAAACATGAGGCGGATGAGTTAAAAGGCAGTACAATATATGTCACACTCGAACCATGCTGTCATTACGGTAAGACACCACCATGTACGGACGCAATCATAGAAAACGGCTTTGCGCGCGTGGTCATAGGTTCAAATGACCCTAATCCTCTTGTCGCAGGGAAGGGCATTAAAATTTTGAAGGATGCGGGAATAAATGTCGATGCGGAATTTTTAAAACAGGAATGTGATGCCTTAAATTTCATATTTTTTCACTATATAGCCACAAAAAGACCGTATATTACTCTTAAATATGCCATGACAATGGACGGGAAAATTGCTACTGCCACGGGCAAATCAAAATGGATAACGGGCGAAGCGGCGCGGCAAAGAGTGCATGAGGACAGAAACAGATATATGGCTATTATGGTGGGAGTAGGCACAGTGGCAGCAGATAATCCGGAGCTTACCTGTAGACTGCCAGGAAAAACAGTGTGCAGGAATCCCATACGAATAATATGTGACACAGCCTTGCGCACGCCGCTTGAAAGCCGCATAGTCAATACTGCAAGGGATATAAGGACAATTATTGCTACGTCATGCGCTGATTGTGACAAGCAAAGGCCGTATCTTGATAAAGGCGTTGAGTTTATAATAATCCCGCAAAAGGACAATCATATAGATTTAGAAACGCTGGTGCAAAAGCTTGGCGAAATGGGGATTGACAGCATAATACTTGAAGGCGGAGGCACGCTCAGCTTTTCAGCATTGAAATGCCGTATAGTAAATCGTGTGCAGGCATATATAGCACCGAAACTTTTTGGCGGCGCAGACGCCAAAACCCCAGTCGAGGGCAGGGGCATAGACGAGGTAAATGAGTGTATAAAACTTACTGACATGAGTGTCACAAAAGTGGGAGAGGATATATTGCTCGAAAGTGAGGTGTCATACGGTTGTTTACAGGAATAATTGAGGAAATAGGACATATCCGTGCCATAAAAAACGGCGTGAAATCCAAGGAACTGACAATAAGCGCGAATATAATAATGTCCGACCTGAAACTTGGCGACAGCGTAGCGGTAAACGGCGTGTGTCTCACGGCTACAGGTATTTCCAAGGACAGTTTTTCGGCTGATGTGATGCATGAAACATTAAACCGTTCATCACTTGCCGCGTTAAAGGCTGGCGCGCCTGTAAATCTGGAGCGGGCGATGGCGGCAGACGGACGCTTTGGCGGGCATATAGTGTCGGGACATATTGATGGTGTAGGCAAAATATTAAAAATAGAAAAAGATGACAATGCTGTATGGTACACCATAGAAGCAGATGAAAAAATACTGCACTATATCGTGGAAAAAGGCTCAATCGCAATTGATGGCATAAGCCTTACAGTAGCGCGTGTAGGCAGGAGGGATTTTTCCGTTTCAATAATACCGCATACTCAAAGCCGAACGATACTTGCCTTTCGCGCTGCAGGCGATACGGTAAATCTTGAAAATGACGTGATGGGAAAATATATAGAAAAACTGATACTTGACAGAACAAGCGATGTACCCGCGCCAAAAAGCAGGCTGGACAAAAGTTTTTTGGCGCAGCACGGATATTTGGCGTAACGTATTATCTATCATAGCCGCATAGCGGCGGAAATGAGGGAAAAATGTTTGAATTTAGCACAATTCCCGAAGCATTGGATGCTTTAAAAAGCGGGAAAATAATTATTGTGTCAGACGATGAGGACAGAGAAAATGAGGGCGATTTTATCTGCGCCGCTCAATTTGCCACGACAGAAAATGTCAACTTTATGGCGGCAAACGGCAAAGGCCTTATATGTATGCCTATGAGTGAGGAAATTTGTGTACGACTACATCTACCACAGATGGTAAGCGACAACACGGATAATCATGAAACGGCATTTACCGTGTCGATAGATTATAAGGACACCACCACAGGCATATCAGCATACGAGCGAGGCATCACGGCAAGAATGGTTGTGGATGCGGCTTCAAAACCTGAAGACTTTCGGCGCCCGGGGCATATGTTTCCGCTTCTTGCAAAGAAGAACGGGGTGCTTGAGAGAAACGGGCATACAGAGGCGACAGTTGATTTGATGCGCCTTGCGGGTCTGACACAGTGCGGACTTTGCTGCGAGATTATGGGTGATGACGGACAGATGCTTAGAATGGAAGCGCTAAAAGAGCTTGCGCAGAAATACGGGCTTAAGTTTATAACCATCAAGGCATTGCAGGATTATAGGAAAAAGCATGACCGTCTGGTAGAATGTGTTGCAAGTCCGGAGCTGCCTACGGCATATGGGGAGTTTAGGGCATATGGCTATAAAAACCTTTTGAATGGGGAGCATCATGTAGCGCTTGTGAAAGGCGAAATAGGCGATGGCAAAAATGTACTCTGCCGCGTACACTCGGAATGTCTTACGGGTGATGTATTTCATTCCGCGCGCTGCGATTGCGGTGAACAGCTCGAAAAAGCAATGCAGATGATTGAGGCGGAGGGCAGAGGCATTTTGCTGTATATGCGGCAGGAGGGCAGAGGTATCGGACTGCTAAACAAGCTGCGCGCATATGAACTGCAGAGCAAGGGCATGGATACCGTAGAAGCAAATCTTGCGCTAGGATTTGATGAGGACCTCCGCGAATATTATATCGGGGCGCAGATTTTGCAGGATTTAGGAGTAAAGACTCTGCGGCTTATGACAAATAATCCTGATAAAGTATATCAGCTTTCCGATTACGGAATGGAGATTACAGAGCGCGTGCCGATAGAGATAAAGGCAAATCGTTATGACAGGTTTTACCTGCAGACAAAGCAGGCAAAGATGGGACATTATTTAAAATTGGATTAGAAATGACAATAGTGTCACAAATAATACAAACAATCAGAAGTGACATAAACGTCATAAATGCTATGCACAATGCCGTAATAGTCAAGCTTTGAAGAACTTGACTATATATTGGCAGTGCATGGCAATTATATAAAATTAATTTATTTTTAGGAGGAAAAACATGAAAACTTATGAAGGAAATTATGTAGCACAGGGTAATGATATTAAAATCGGAATAGTAGCCGCAAGGTTCAATGAATTCATAACATCAAAGCTTCTCAGCGGGGCGATAGACGGACTGCGCCGCCATGATGTGCCTGATGAAAATATTGAAACAGCTTGGGTTCCAGGAGCATTTGAGATACCGGTAATAGCCTCAAAAATGGCAAAAAGCGGCAAGTACGATGCAATCATATGTCTTGGCGCGGTAATACGAGGAAGCACATCGCACTATGACTATGTATGTAATGAAGTATCAAAAGGCATTGCAGCGGTTTCATTACAAAATGACATTCCTGTCATGTTTGGCGTGCTTACCACGGATACTATAGAACAGGCAATCGAACGCGCCGGCACAAAGGCAGGTAATAAGGGATTTGACTGCGCAACCGGGGCTATAGAGATGGTAAATCTCATCAGAGAATTGGAAAAGTAAGGAGGGACCGGCATGAAATCACAGGTATATTTTTCAAAGACAATTACTCCCGAAAAAGTATTGGAAATGTACAAGACGCTCGGTAAAGAACTGACGGGAAATGTTGCGGTAAAAGTTCATTCGGGTGAAGTGGGTAATCAAAATTTCCTGCGCCCTGATTTTTGGAAACCTGTTATAGATTACGTAGATGGCACGGCGGTAGAATGCAACACGGCGTATGACGGTGAGCGCAATACCACCAAAAAGCATTTAAAGACGCTAAAGCTGCATGGATGGAGTGATTATTTCAAAGTGGATTTGCTTGATGCAGATGGCCCCGACCTTGAGCTTGAGATACCCGATGGAAAGCAGATTAAGAAAAATTATGTGGGCAAAAATCTGAAAAATTATGATTCACTGCTTGTCCTTTCACACTTTAAAGGGCATCCAATGGGAGGCTACGGCGGAGCGCTTAAGCAGCTTTCTATAGGCATAGCATCGTCATATGGTAAGGCGTATATTCACGGGGCGGGTGTTACGGAGGAAATATGGAGCGCCGACCACGATTCATTCCTGCGTTCAATGGCAGATGCTGCATCATCAGTTGTCAGGTATTTCAATGGAAATGCAGTATACATCAACGTGATGAAAAATATGTCAGTGGATTGCGACTGTTGTGCTGTAGCGGAGGACCCCTGCATGGATGATATAGGCGTGTTGATTTCGCTTGACCCTGTAGCTATTGACCAAGCATGTCTTGACTTAGTTTATGCGGCGACTGACGATAAGGGACAGGCGCATCTGTTGGAAAGAATAGAAAGCCGCCATGGCGTGTACACGATTGAGGCGGCAAGCGAGCTGGGATTTGGTTCAAGGGAGTATGAGCTTATTACGATAGACTGATTTGAGAATATTTTTAATGGCGCCCTTGGAGATGATGGAAGTCTATCCGGGGTGTCGTTGTTGTAAAAAATGCTGTTTAAACAGCGGGGCGAGGAATATATTTAAAGGTATGAGCGAGAACGAAACAAGTAAACAGGAAAATAAGCAGCAAAATACAGAACAGATTACTGCAAGCGATTATGAATTTTTGCAGGAGAGAATAAAGGAACGGCCGATAAATAAGAAAAAACTTTTGCAGAGAACGATTATAACGGCGACATCCGCGCTGTTGTTTGGCGCGATTGCCTGCCTTGCTTTCTTGCTGCTAGAGCCTATGCTCAGTAATTGGTTGTACCCGGAGGAGGAGTCAAATACGACAACTTTCCCACAGGAGCAAGATGAAATGCTTCCCGAGGATATGCTTACGGAGGGGACAACGCAGCCGGAAGACGAGCAGCAATCAGAAGAAGTTCAACAATCAGACGTATCTGAGACGCAGACAGAGGTCCCCGAAGCATCGCGGTCAGATATGTCGGAAACTCAGCAGACAGATATCGCTCCTGACGCCACATTGTCGGAAAATATAGAAAGTGGTGAAGACATGGCGCAGGAGGACGTGATAGTACCGCTGGAAGCATATCAGCTCCAATACGATGAACTTTATAGCGTATACCGCAAGGTTTCTGCGAGCATGGTGACAGTTACGGCAGTGCGCACAGATGTGGACTGGTTTAACAATCCCTATCAGAGCGAGGGTAGCGCGGCGGGGGTGATTATCGCAAATAATAACAGGGAGCTTTTGATACTTACCAAAAAAGACCGGCTTGAGGATGCGGAAAGCATCAAGATTAGATTTTGCAACGGTACTGACGCAGACGCCGAAATCAAGAAGTTTGATGCCAACACAAATTTATCCATACTGGCGGTAGAATTAAAATATATTGACACTGTTACGCTTGGGGCTATATCGACTGCAGTGCTTGAAACCTCTCCGACTTCAGGCAATACCGGCACGCCCGTCATTGCGATAGGCAATCTGTTTGGCAGCAAGGACAATGTATGCTACGGGATTGTTACGTCAAACGACACGCATGTCTCTTTGGCTGACAGTGAATACAGGCTGATAACGACGGATATTTACGCGAGCGAAAATCCAAGCGGAGTGCTGGCAAACGTGTCCGGAAATATAATCGGCATTATAGACAACAGTTACAATAATGCAGATACAAAAAATCTTCTGTCGGCTGTAAAGATGACTGAGCTTATGGATATGATAGGCAAGCTTTCAAATGGTGAGGATATACCTTATCTTGGCATTCATGCACAGGACATTTCAATCGATGTGCGAAATGAGCTCGGACTTCCGCAGGGGGCATATATAGTAGATATAGATATGGATTCGCCGGCAATGCTCAGTGGAATACAGAGAGGCGATATAATTGTGCAGGTCGGTGCAAAGGAGATAAGGAATGCCGCGGATTATATGGAAGCGCTGTTTAATGCTGAGATTGACCGCGACTTGTCGATATATGTTTATCGTGAAAGTCGTGACGATTATCAGAAAATGCAGTTTGTAGCGACACCCTCCTTACAGCCGGATATAGCGGACTGACAACAGCACAGATGAAATAAAATTTGTGTTTATCTAATATGGTAGATTGGAGAATAAAAAATGAAGTATATCAAAGATTACAAGGATGGCGACAGAGTATTTGACATTTACTTTTGTAAATATAAAAGCTCGGCAGTGACACGAAACGGAAAAAATTACGATAACGTGATTATTCAGGATAAAACAGGCACGATGGACGCTAAGATATGGGAGCCCAATAATGCGGGAATTGCCGAATTTGAGGCGTTTGACTATATAGAAGTGTACGGAGAAGTCACAAGCTTCAACGGTGCATTGCAGGTAAACATCAAGCGCGTGCGCAAATGCGCGGAGGGCGAGTATGACGAAAAAGAATATATGCCTGTAAGCGATAAAAGTATTGACTCAATGTTTGATGAGCTTTTAAAAATCATAGACAGTGTTGAAAATACATATCTGAAAAAGCTGCTGGAAAGTTTCTTTGTCGAAGATGAGGAATTTGTGAAATTATTCAAAAAGTCTTCTGCCGCGAAGACAGTGCATCACGGCTTTATAGGAGGGCTCTTGGAGCATACGCTTGGGGTGACAAAACTTTGCGAATACTATTGCACAGCATATCCAATACTAAAGCGCGATTTGCTTATCACAGCGGCAATCTGCCATGACATAGGAAAGACGAGGGAGATAAGCGCTTTTCCTATAAACAATTATACTGACGAGGGACAATTTTTAGGGCATATTGTCATAGGCTCTGAAATGATGAGCGAGAAAATAAAGGGGATAGACGGGTTCCCGCCTATGCTTGCAATGGAACTGAAACATTGCATACTTTCACACCATGGCGAGTATGAGTTTGGCTCGCCCAAAAAACCGGCGATTATAGAAGCGGTTGCACTTAATTTTGCGGACAATACAGATGCAAAACTTGAAACTTTTATGGAAATACTGAACGGAACTCAAGAAAACGGATGGCTGGGTTTCAACAAGCTGTTTGAGTCAAATCTGATAAGAAGCGAAATGGATGGCTGATGCGATTTTGTGACAAAACATAGGTGACAGTGCCGCTTATTAAAAGCATTATGAGGGATTATTGTGGAATATAAAAAGGAAGACTATATAACAACGGATATTATAGATATGGGAAATGATGGCGAGGGAATCGGTAAGGTAGATGATTTTACTTTTTTCATAAAGGATGCCGTGATAGGCGACAGAGTTGAAGCAAAAGTGATGAAAGTAAAAAAGAATTACGCATATGCAAGACTTATGAAGCTTATCACTCCGTCGCCCAGACGTGCAATCCCCAGATGCACATATCACAAGCAATGCGGCGGCTGTCAGATACAGGCACTTGAGTATGAGGCGCAGCTTAGATTTAAGGAAAACAAGATAAAAAATAATCTGAAGCGTATTGGCGGATTTTCAGGTGAGCTTATAGACAAGATAACGGAGCCTCTCATAGGAATGGAAACTCCTTATAATTACCGCAATAAAGCGCAGTATCCAATCGGAACGGATAAAAGCGGCAGACCTGTTGCGGGCTTTTATGCGGGACGGACGCATGTCATCGTGCCAAATACCGACTGTGCGCTGGGCATTGCGGAAAATAAAGAGATACTTGAGATTATTCTTGAATATATGAAAGAATTTGAGGTATCGGCATATGATGAGACGACAAGCAGTGGACTTTTACGCCATGTGCTTATACGTAAAGGCTTTGCGACGGGCGAGCTTATGGTGTGTCTTGTCATAAATGGAGATGGGCTGCCAAGGGCTGAAACACTGGCGGACAGACTTGCGAATGTCGACGGCATGACGAGCATTTGTCTCAGCGTAAATAAGGAAAATACCAATGTAATTATGGGGAAAGAGTGCCGCACAATTTGGGGGCGAGAGACGATAAGCGATGTTATCTGCGGCATAAGCTTTTCAATTTCTCCTCTGTCGTTTTTTCAGGTAAACCCTGTGCAGACGCAGAAATTGTACGGACTTGCGCTTGAATACGCCGGCCTTACCGGGACAGAAACAGTGTGGGATTTGTACTGCGGCATAGGTACGATAAGCCTCTGCATGGCAAAACGGGCGGCGAAAGTATATGGCATAGAGATTGTGGAACAGGCCATAGAGGATGCCAAGGAAAATGCGCGGCGCAATGGGATAACCAATACGGAGTTTTTTGTCGGCAAAGCTGAGGATGTGCTTCCGAAGCTGTATGAGACGAAGAAACTGCACGCCGACGTCGTATGTGTGGACCCGCCGCGAAAAGGGTGCGATGAGGCATGTCTGGAGACGATTGTGAAGATGGCGCCTTGGAGGGTAGTCTATGTGTCCTGCGACAGCGCGACGCTGGCGAGAGATTTGAAGTATCTGTGTGAGCGAGGATATGAGCTTACAAGGGTGAGAGGGTGTGATTTGTTCCCGCAGACTGTGCACGTGGAGACTGTGTGTCTATTAACTCGCATAAAATAAGGCATTCACTATTACATTCACTATTACACGCAGAAAAACTTTTACAGTCGTATTTGTTAGTGATATAATAAAATTGCCTTTTACTCATAAATAAAATCGGAGAACAAAAAATGAAAAACAATTTTACGGAAGGCTTAAAGGACGGCATTCCTATCGCAATCGGCTATTTGTCAGTTAGCTTTAGCATAGGCATCATGGTGCTATCGTCAGGGCTTAGCGTCTTTCAGGGGGCATTTATGAGCCTTACCAACGTGACTAGCGCGGGGCAGTTTGCGGGGCTTGCCGTGATAGCCTCCGGCGGGACAATATTAGAGCTTATTCTGACGCAGCTTATCATAAACCTACGCTATGCGCTTATGAGCCTGTCGCTGTCACAAAAGCTCTCTGAAAAAATAACGCTCTGGCAGCGAATGGTGATAGCATTTGCAAATACTGACGAGATTTTTGCCGTAGCGATGAACCACAATAAAAGCCTTACCTTTTCATATATGCTCGGTTTGCAAAGTCTGCCTATAATCGGATGGACAAGCGGTACCGTGCTTGGCGCGGTCGCGGGGCAGGTGCTTCCCGATGCTGTCAGCAGCGCGCTGAATGTGGCGCTCTACGGGATGTTTATCGCGATAGTCGTTCCTGTGGCTGTGAAACTCCGCCCCGTATTGATAGTAGCGATGCTTGCGGCGCTGTTTAGCTGCATGATTTATTACATACCGATGTTTTCAGGGATTTCTACAGGTACGTCGATAATCATATGTACGATATTGGCGTCGGCGATAGGCGCGGTGGTTTTTCCGGTATCACATGAGAAAGACGGGGATTAAGCAGAAGAAAGAAAAAGGAAGAAAAGCATGGTTTATTTGTATATTATTATTATGGCGCTGGTCACTTATCTAATCCGCGCAATTCCGCTGACTGTATTTCGCAGAAAAATCACTAATCCGTTTGTCTGTTCTTTTTTATATTATGTGCCATATGCCTGCCTTACGGCAATGACCGTCCCTGCAGTGTTTTATGCGACAAAGAGCTTTGCGAGCGCGCTTGCGGGCGTGGCAGTGGCAGTTGTGCTTGCATGTTGTCGAAGAAGTCTGGTGACTGTGGCGGCGGGGGCGTGTATTGCGGTTTTTGCGGCGGAGCAGCTTTTTGTGATAATATGACACTGATGTCAACAGTGTGAAAAATAAATTTTTCACGCGCAATTTGTGTTTAAGATATAAATTCGCAGGTGTATCAAGAATGGGGGATTAGTGTGAAAAATCAAAACAAGGTATTTATTTTAAAAATAATATTTGTGTGTGTGCTTTTGGTGTGTTTCATCTTTTCATTTTATGCTTTTACGCGCGACAACAGCCGCCGTATAATCGAGCAGAACAACAGCTTTATCGAGGCGGCGACTAAGCATACGGCTGAGCGGATAAATGATATGCTGGAGACCTCGCAGCACAATATAGAAATGATGGCGCATCTCTACGGCTCGATTATGACGGAGCCTACGGTAGATACCGACATGCTGCAGGACATGGTGGAGCGCTCGACCTTTGACTATGTTGAGTTTATTAACACTGACGGAATAGATTTGGCGGCGGACGGGCGTACTGCGGATTTGGCGGATCGGGAGTATTTTCAGCTTGGCATGAAGGGTGAGGGCGGAAAATCCGTAGTGCATAATTCACGCATTACGAATGAGACGCTGCTGATTTTTTACACGCCGTTTTATTATGAAAATGAGATAATTGGTGTATTGAGCGGGATAATGCGCGGAAATACGCTGGACGGCATTCTTACCACGGACTATTTCGGCGTGGAGAGCAGTGCTTATCTTGTTGAGGAAAACGGCAACGTGATACTTTCCATGGGCGACAGCATGACGTCAGAAAATATAATGGAGTATTTAGAAGCGCAGGGCAGAATTTCGGGCGAGAATTATGACAAGTTTGAGCAGGCGCTCGAAAGCAGAAGCTCCACCAGCTTTAATTATCAGGGTTCAAGCGGGGCAATCAGCGCTTATGTCACGGTGCTGGACGACGGCGAGTGGTTCCTTGTCCAGAATTTTCCCTCATCAATCACAAAGTCTATGTCAAAGAGCGCGGATTCTGCGGGCATTCTGCTTGAAATCAGGCTGTTCGTTATATTTTTTGCCTACCTGTTGTATCTTGTGGCAAAGAACAGCATGCAAAACAGGCGCCTTGTCACGGAAAAGCAGGAAATGTCAAGTATTGTTGATGCCACGAAAAAGCTTTTTACGCGGTTTGCGCTTGTCAATTTTGATGATGACACATATGAGTACCTTGAGGATAAAAAGAGTGGCGCGCCTGAAAAGGGGATTTATTCGGATTTAAGGCACTACCTCGAGCCTAAGTATATACCGCAGGACGAGGACAAGGAGGCGATGGGTGATATAATCACCAAGGAATACGTGCAGAGCCATTTGACTGAAAATGTGCCGTATCTTCGCTTTGAGTACCCGATTGACATGGACGGCAGGCACTGGGAAAATATGTCTATTATCTGCCTGAAAAGAGAGGACGGTCTGCCCGTGAGTGTGCTGTTTGCCATTCAGGACGTAACGGCGCTCAAGGAGCGCGAGCAGGAAATTCGCCTTGCGCTCAAAAACGCGTCGGAAGCGGCGGAGGCGGCAAACCATGCAAAATCTGACTTCCTTGCAAGAATGTCACACGACATACGCACGCCGATGAATGCAATCATGGGAATGACTGTCGTGGCGGCTATGCATATGGACGACAAGGAGCGTCTGTCAGACTGCCTTGAAAAGATAACGACGTCAAGCAGCCATTTGCTCGCGCTCATAAACGATATCCTTGATATGTCAAAGATTGAGAGCGGAAAGCTTTCGCTGTCGGAGGAACCGTTTGGAATGTCCGACATGGTGGAGAGCATTGTCACGATTATGAAACCGCAGGTAAACGCCAGGCGACAGCAGCTCCATGTGCATATTTCGGACATTGAGCATGAGGACGTTATCGGCGATTCGCTGAGGCTTAGGCAGATTTTCGTGAATATACTTGGCAATTCTGTGAAATTTACGCCTGATGGGGGCACGATTATATTTTCAATAAAGGAGCTGCCGTCTTTAATCAATAATATGGCTCATTACGAATTTATCTGTGAGGACAACGGAATGGGCATGGACGAGAAGTTTATCAGCACGATTTTTGAGCCGTTTACGCGTGCGGACGATTCGGTCAGCAAGAAAATCGAGGGCACGGGGCTTGGAATGTCAATCACGCGCAACATCGTGCAGATGATGAACGGCGATATTCAGGTGGAGAGCAAGCTTGGCGAGGGTTCTAAATTTACCGTGCAGGTGCATTTAAAGCTGCAGGAGTCTGACGGCGAGGACTTGAATGCGCTCAAAAACCTGCGTGTCCTGATAGCCGACGACAACAAGGAATCCTGCATTACTACATACGATATTCTGGAAAGCATAGGAATGAAGCCTGAATGGGTGCTGAGCGGTAAAGAGGCAATCGAGCGCACCGTGGAGGCGCACAATGCGGGAGATGATTTTGCCGCGCTTATTCTCGACTGGAAGATGCCCGAAAAAGACGGCATAGAGACGGCGGTTGAAATACGCGAGCGCGTGGGTAGAGACGTGCCGATAATAATTTTGTCCGCCTATGACTGGACTGACGTGGAGGCAAAAGCGAGGGGAGCGGGGATAAAGACCTTTATCGAAAAGCCGCTGTTTCGTTCACGCCTTGTCTATGCGCTCAAATCAGTGCTTGCGAATAATGAAAAGACGGCTAAGCTTGAGACGGCAGAACTTCGGGAAACAAGCTATGAGGGAAAGCGCGTGCTTTTGGTGGAGGACAATGAGCTGAATCGCGAGATTGCGTGTGAGCTGCTTTCGTTTATAAATGTGGAGGTGGAGCAGGCCGAGGACGGCAAAATCGCTGTTGAAAAGGTAGAGCAGAATCCGCCGCATTATTATGATTTGGTGCTTATGGACATACAGATGCCTGTGATGAACGGCTACGAGGCGGCAAGGCACATACGCTCGCTAGAGCGGGAAGATATTGATGACCTGCCGATTATAGCTATGACTGCGAATGCCTTTGCAGACGACATTAAGGAGGCGCTGGACTCGGGAATGAACGACCATCTGGCGAAGCCTGTGGAGGTTTCAAAGCTTTTGGAGATGATGGAGAAGTGGCTGTAGCTAGGCGCGGCTAATTCAGGCGGAGGCCGTTGATTTTGAGGAGGAAAAAATATGTCTGTGACAAGCGATAATATCAGGAAATCATTTAAGGAAAGCGATGACAGGCGTGACGCGGGGCTTACTACGCCGGAGAATGTTGAGCGGTATGATGATATTGCGTATGGGGATGACGCAGTGTCGCAGAGCCTTGACGTGTACCGTCCGAAAGGGATTGACGGCAAGCTGCCTGTGATTGTGAGCGTACATGGAGGCGGCTGGGTGTATGGCGATAAGGAGAGGTATCAGTATTACTGCATGAGCTTGGTGCAGCACGGTTTTGCCGTGGTGAACTTCACATACCGCCTTGCGCCAGAGCACAAATTTCCTGCGGCGATTGAGGATATTAACACCGTGTTTAAATTTGTGCTTGAAAATAAAGAGAAGTACGGCTTTGACGCGGAGCATATTTTTGCGGTAGGGGATTCTGCGGGAGCGCACCAGCTGGGGCTTTACGCTGTAATCTGCACTAATCCTGAATACGCAAAAAGGTTTGATTTTGCGCCGCCCAAGGGCTTTGCGCCGACAGCGGTAGCCTTAAACTGCGGCTT
Organism: uncultured Lachnospiraceae bacterium; assembly: GCA_947623805.1. Lineage (GTDB taxonomy): Bacteria > Bacillota > Clostridia > Lachnospirales > Lachnospiraceae > COE1. Next base: position 15,909 of record CANQHZ010000059.1, read on the forward strand.
TTACAGCGGTGATGCCGCAAATACGAGTGCGGAACTTCGTAAGGAAATGGTGCCGATGATGGGCGAGTATCTTCCAAACGGTGGCAGCGCCAATGAGCTTGAAATGATAGATGTGGTGAAACACATTACGGAGGATTTTCCGCCGACGCTTTATATGACAAGCTCGCATGACTTTTTAAAGGAGCAGGCGCCGATTTTGGGAAAAAAGCTGCTTGAATGTAATGTGCCGCATGTGTTCCGCTTTTACGGCAGCGCTAAAAAACCGCTTTATCATGTCTTTCACTGTGATATGCGGTTGAAAGAGGCGTATGAGTGCAATAGGGATGAGTGTGAGTATTTTAGGAGTTTTTTGTAAGGCGGCATATGGTATTATAAAAATAAGAAAAAGTATATAGTAGAGATTTGGGTAGTTTGGTAAAATAAAAAAGGAAAACTATATAGCAACGGGAGGCAGGCTGCAAGAAATGGCAGATACAATACCAAAAATAAATGATATAAAAAGGATAGTTATTTCCTTGGGAAAACAATATGGTGCGGAACGGATTTTTTTGTTTGGCTCATACGCCAGAGGGAATGCTGATGAAAACAGCGATATTGATTTGAGAATTGACAGAGGAGATATCCGAGGGTTGCAGATGGCGGCGCTTTTATTGGATATAGAGGATGCTCTGGGTAAAAAGGTAGATTTATTATCGACAAAATGCTTAGATGAAGATTTTCTAAAGTCTATCAGCGGGGAGGAGATTTTACTATATGAACGACAGGGACAATAATATCCTCAAGCATATTTTGGAGTATTGTGATAAATTGAAGCAGTTTACGGCAGATATGGACTATGGCTCATTTGAGAAGAGCGAGCTGCATAAGGATGCATGCTCAATGTGTATTTTGCAAATAGGTGAGTTGGTTTATAATCTGACAGATGAATTTAAAGATACACATGCTGCTATTCCGTGGCGTCAGATTCGCTCTGTGAGAAATATCGTTGCCCATCACTATGGCAGTGTAGATACAGAAACTTTGTGGGACATTATTTTTAATGATATTCCTAAACTGAAAAAATTTTGCGAACAGACTATTATATGGCAATAAAGGCAGACTGTCAATTAATTTTAGGGAAATTTTTGTAGGTTCTGAAAAAGATGTAACAGTAAGCTGTAATGCAAGAACTATTACTTTTGACTACTTAAAGAGTGTCGATAAGGACTTTTGTGACATATGCGAAGCCGTCAAGGATAAATGGAATCAATATTATGTAAAGAGGTAAGGAACAATGCCAACCCAAGGAGCCACAAGAGAAAAAACAAGAATAGACTTTCGCGAGCCACATCATTACAATGTGATTATGCACAATGACGACTTCACGTCAATGGAATTTGTCGTGGAAATACTGATAGACATTTTCCATAAAAATGAAATTGAAGCGCAGCGCCTTATGCTTATGGTGCATGAAAAAGGAAAAGCAGCCGTGGGCGCATATCCATATGACATAGCTGTCACAAAAGTGCAGACAGCGGCGGAGCGGGCAAAGCAGGAGGGTTTTCCGTTCCGTCTGACGATCGAGGAAGTGTAGGGCGAAATGGGACTATATGAAAGTGTACAATTTGTCCGAGATAGAGGAAGTGCAGGACACGGCGGGAATATAGTAAGACGTACAATCTGTATGCAGATGATATAAAAAGAGGTAAAACTAAGCTATGCGAATATCAGCCGAAGTATCAGAAATAATCAATATAGCATTTTCTTTCGCCCAAAGCGCGCATTTTGAATATGTAACGCCGGAACTGGTATTATATGTTGCATGTCAGAATAAAGTATTTTCCAATGCATTTGAAAACTGCGGAGGCAGCATAAAAGAGCTTGACCGCAATTTAAGGACATATCTCGACGAATATATGGAACCGCTCGGAGAAGACAACGGCGAGACACCAGAATTTTCTCAGGGAATGGGAAACGTGCTTGCCTATGCGTCAAGCTCCGCGCAAAACAGCGGCAATGATAAGGTGGAGCTTGCCCATCTGATAAATGCGATATACAGCCTCGAGGAGAGTTATGCCGTCTACTATATGCGCGCGCAGGGGGTGGAGCAGTCGGAGCTCTTGCAGGAGATAGCGATAGCGTATGAGGAGGCAGACGACGATGACGCGCAGGACAGTGACGGCAGACACGAAAAGGGTGCTTTATGGCGTCAGTATGCCGTCTGCTTAAACGAGGAGCTGGACGGCGTAAATCCGCTGATTGGCAGAGAGGCGGAGCTGGAAAGGACTATGCAGATACTCTGCCGCAAATCAAAAAATAATCCGCTGCACATAGGCGAGGCGGGCGTAGGCAAGACGGCTATAGTATATGGACTTGCGAGACTTTTGAATGAAAATAAAGTCCCCGAGCCGCTGATTGGCGCCAAAATTTATTCGCTTGATTTAGGAAGCCTCCTTGCTGGCACGCAGTATCGCGGCGATTTTGAAAAACGTTTCAAAAAGGTGATGGACAGCATAAGCCGCGAGGAAAAGCCGATTGTTTACATAGACGAGATACACAATATAATCGGCGCCGGAGCGGTAAACGGGGGAACGTTTGACGTTTCAAATATGCTTAAGCCCTACCTTGCGTCAGGCGCAGTGCGTTTTATCGGAGCGACCACATATGATGAGTACAAAAAGCATTTTGAAAAGAGCAAGAGCATGGTGCGCCGTTTTCAGAATATTGACATAAAAGAGCCAAGCCTTGAGGAGTGCGTCAAAATTCTGGCGGGCATAAAGGGCAGTTACGAGGAGTTTCATGGAGTGGCATATGATGACGGCGTGATTGAATACGCCGTGGAGATGAGCGCGAAATACATAAATGAGCGTTACCTGCCCGACAAGGCAATCGACCTCATAGACGAGGCGGGCGCTTACAGGCGCATGCATCCGCTTGACGGCGGTATTCAGACGATAGACAAGGAGCTTATCGACGAGCTTTTGTCAAAGACCTGCAATATTCCAAAGCAGATAGTGGAAAATGACGAAACCGCAGCGCTTGCCACGCTGGAGGAACGCCTTAAAGGACTTGTATTCGGCCAGAATGAGGCGATAGCGCAGGTTGTGAATGCAGTTAAATTTTCAAGGGCGGGACTTCTGGAGGAGGGAAAACCCTTGGCAAGCTTATTGTTTGTAGGACCGACAGGCGTAGGAAAGACCGAGATTGCGCGATGCCTTGCGAGCGAGCTTGGCATAAAGCTGATACGATTTGACATGAGCGAGTATGAGGAAAAGCACGCCGTCGCGAAGCTGATTGGCGCACCCGCGGGATATGTGGGCTACGAGGAGGGCGGACTTCTCACGGAGGAAGTGCGCAAAAATCCGCATGCCGTCCTCTTGCTTGATGAGATTGAAAAGGCGCATCCCGATATTTACAACATACTTCTGCAGGCGATGGACTATGCGACGCTGACGGACAATCAGGGCAGAAAGGCTGATTTCAGAAACATAATCATCATTATGACGTCAAACGCGGGCGCAAGCCGCATCGGCAAGCACGGAATAGGTTTTCAGGCGCAGGATGTAAGCGCTGGCGTGATAATGGAGGAGGTAAAGCGTATCTTCCAGCCCGAGTTTCGCAATCGTCTCAGCCGAATTGTAGTGTTTAACGGCATTGATGAACAGATGGCGGAAAAGATTGTGGCTAAAAAGCTTGGCGAGCTGCAAAAGCTGCTTGTGCACAAGAATGTAGAGCTTACTACGGATGACACGGCAAAGCGGCTGATTAAGGAAAAAGGCATAAGCGCGGAATTTGGCGCAAGGGAAATAGAGCGCGTGATACAGTTGGAGATTAAGCCGCTGCTTGTAGATGAGATTTTATTTGGCGCTTTGAAAAACGGCGGGAGATGTTTGCTTAGTGGATTTGACAACGGATTTAAAGTGATGATTTCAAAAGACTAAAAAGACTAATTTCAATGTTAGGGTAGTTTTGAAAGAAAAAATAATTGAAAGAATGATTTGTTGAATTTGTGCTGTAGATATGCTATTATGATAAAGGCAAATAATGAATTAACTTAAAATTGTAACATGTTCTGCAAACGCCTATAATCAATAATCTGTTGAGAGGTGACATAAGATGTATTTACCAGTTTTTATATTATGCTTTATACCCAGTATATTAGCAGGAGTGCTACATGTATTTGTATTTAATAAAAAGGAAAGAAAAAATATAGCTCAAGCTGTTATATATTATATGTTGTTTTTTTATGGAGTGCTGTCTATAGTAAAAATGTCTTTGGATGGAGGCAGTTTGACGCTTATTGAATGTTTTGCGGACACATATGTGGTAACTTATTATCATTACTTATTGCCACTTATGTTTTTGGCAGTGATAGTTCCGATTACGTTTTCTTTTGTGTCAAGAAAAATAAATATATCTGCTGCGTTGCCGATGTTTCGGTCACTTATGTTTCTGGTTATTGCAACAGGGTATATAATCATGGATAAAATCACTAATAGATTGTACGTATCAACTTTTGTTGCCAGTATTGTAGTTGCAGTGACCACAGTTTTTTTGCCATGCAAAATTGAATACTGTAGAAGGACTGATATTAAGTATAGAATTAGATATGCAGTGCCTGTAACATTGTTTTATGTTGTCACTGTGGTCTTGATAATACCATTAACCTTATTTTTCAATAACATTTCTGAAATGCCAATAACATCGGGGGCGGTAACGGCAGCGCTATGGATAGGGGCGATTATTCAATTTATAATAATTGTATGTGGTGGCACAGTATTATTGACGCATCGTCAATTTGAATTATTTTATACATTTTTATTTGCATTGACTTTGACAGGATATATTCAAAATATGTTTTTAAATGGTCATATGCTCCTTATGGATGGCACAGACCAGTCCTGGGAAGAAATGCAGATGTATGGTAACATTGTAGTGTGGATTATTATGATACTGGCAGTCATAGGAATTAAAGCATTCTGCCACAAGAATATTTCAAAAGTATACAGTATAATCTGCGGATATTTAGCTGCAGTGCAAATTGTTTCATTGGGATATTTGACTGTTTCAACGTTTGATGTGAACAAGGAGCATAATGATAAACTTGGTTATATTTTATCAACAGATGGTGCGTTGGAACTTAATGAAAAAAACAATGTCTTTGTGTTTATACTAGATTGGTATGATGAGCAGATACTTCAGAAAATCCTTGAAACAGAACCTGAGTTTTTGGCACCATTAGATGGTTTCACGCATTATTCTAATGCGACGAGCCTATACGCGTTTACGGATATGTCACTTCCGTACCTTACTGTGGGGG
>CANQHZ010000060.1 GCA_947623805.1 uncultured Lachnospiraceae bacterium
ATTTAGTATCATTCATCAAAAAAACCTCCAACAACCACAAAATATGCAAGTGTGCATTTGTTTACATATTGCAATTTATATAATGAATATATAAATATTATTATTTAATGTTTAAAAAATGTCAATAAAAATTCTACTATAATGTGTATATTATTGATGACTTTATTATAATAAAGTAGAAAATAACAAGTTTAATTTATAAAAATAAAGAAATACGAAGAAAGAAATATTTCAAAAAGATATAAAAAAGTTTCAAATATGACAAAAAATGAAAGATTGTTAATAATTTTGAAATAAAATAACAAAAAATATTTAATCTAAATAAGTCAATAAAATTGCAAAAAGCAATAAAATGTGGATAATATTGTCGATATGTGTAAAAATTATTGACTTAAAAAGATAATATGCGAAATAATAATACAAATATTAAAAAAATATAAATAATGACTGATTAAGACAAATTTCGATTTTATTATATAGTGGATTTAAATAATAATATTAATGTTAGGTATAAAAAAGCCACGGTGTTATTTAATTTCATGATAAATTGAAAATGAAAGTTGAAAATAAAAATTGAATTATTATAAAAAATAAAATGAAAGAATTATTACAAACAAAATGAGGAGAATTATACTATAATTTGCAGTTATAAAAATAGCACGGTAAGTTATTAAACGCTCTAAAATGCAAAAATATTATAATGGAATTTTTATTTATCTGCCTTTTTCAAATTATGTGAAACATTATATAGTTATAAAAATATTCTATAATAAATCTATTTTTAAAATCTATTTTTAACTCGCTATTTTTAACTCCGGTGAAGTGAAAAGTTAACTTCCACTTCTAAAGCCCTTGGTAGCGAAGTAGAAGTTACTGTTACAAGGACAGTGTATTTAAGAGATAGAGCTGTTCCGAAATGGAAATTACTGTTACAGTCGGAGCCGGAGTGGTCTTCTGCAGTGTAAAAGACCCTGTTTTTGGGGCATACGATACCATGCGGAATTTAGGCACTTTCTTGGAGTGTAAGACTAACTTCCACATAGTAACGGCGGGATTCTGTTCCATTCCCGGCAGATGCCTAACATGTCTATGTATTTATCGTTTCTTTAAAAGATACGGTTTTAATATGACGCTGTCACTTTCAATCTTGCGGATGCCGAATGCCTGAAGCCTTTCGTAAAGATCTGGGTAGAGGAATTCGGTCAATTCCAGGGGGCTTTTCCCACCTAGGGATTCCAGGGGTGCGGAGTTCACATGGCTCAGCACAAGGTTGAGGGCGTCCTGATCGACCAGCCCGAGGCCCCGCAGATCCGTCTGTTTCGGGAGGATATAGCGCAGCTCAATGTGTTTGTTCTCCAGTGTGCCTTTCTGCCCGGACTGCATGGGGTCACAAAAGAACACCCTTGTGCGGCGGGAGCCGTCTGCGGCAGTCTCCATGGACTGTGCGGCGCTGAATTCACTTCCCCGGTCAGTGAGCAGGATGTGGACGTACCTGCGGAAGATCTGGGGCCCGAGGATCTCTTCAAGGCGGCTGACGCCATGGAGCATGGCGGGCGCTGTTTTTTCTTCCTGAAGGAAGGCAAAGAGCAGCCCGGCTTTTACAAACTTAAAGGTCTGGATGAAAGGGCCGTGAGACTCATCATTGTATACGGTGTCCATCTGGGTAACGAAGACGCCGGGGTTCTGGGAAAGGTAGGCGTTGTAGTCCTTATAAGTACGGCCCTGGAGGTAATGCCTGTCCTGCCGTTTCTTATAGGTGACGGCCTTGGCCTTTGGAAGTTTTCTTGAGACCTGCCTGCGCAGGTCCATGACCGTTATGCCAGCCACTTCATGGAACACATCAGATTCGATGTAGTTATAGATGGTCTTTTCACAGACCCCGAGTTCCGGGTGTGCCTGAAGGATCTGGTAAGGGGAGAGCCCCTGCCGTAGGAGGGGCCCGATGATGTCAGCCATGGCTTTGGCCTCCGATGATGTCAGGTTGATGCCGGTCCTGGAATCCACAAGGGTCTCCCGATAGGAGGCCTGAGCCTTTTCAGGGTTGTAATCATACTTGTCGAAGCGGCACCTGCTGCGGCCTGGGCAACCGTTGCAGGCACCTGGGGAGCGGTCACGCCGGGAGCAGCGGAAAGGCACATAATCCGGGCAGTCAGGGGAGCACTGCCTGTCAAATGGGCACTTTCTGTAAGCGGAGCATTCCAGTGGCAGAGGGCATTTCTTTACCAGGACCCGGTGCGCCTTGATCTCCTTGCCGACGGTAGATTTGTCCTTGCCGATGGTCTGTGCGATGGCGGTCTTGGTGGAGCCGTTGGTGATGCCTTTGAGGATGATGCGTCGTTCTTCCAGTGTCAGGTGGAAATAGGCATTTGTATTTTCCATAGTGTTACCTCCAATCAGGGGAGGCATCTGCCGACAAGGAAAGAGTAAAACAAAGTGCCACTTGATTTCAAGTGGAAGTTGGGGAAAGACTAATTTCCACTTGCACCCCCTAGAAGTGGAAGTTAACTTTTCACTTCACCTATTTTTAACTCCTAGTAAAACTCGCAAACAAACATTGAGATTGGCTATAAACAATGGTATAATAACAAAGTTAAGTAATTATTAGTAAAAGTGCATTTTATTGATGAGGTTGCTATAAATAATGATATAATAACAAAACTAAGTAATTATTAATAAAAGTGCATTTTACATGGTAAGGTTGCTATAGATGAATGGAAAGCCTAATCCCCCAGCTATGCTGGGGAGAATAGAGTAGTTGGAAGCGGTGAGGATATCAATAAAAAACCTCCTATGCTACAATGAAATTGGTGCCGCAAGCCAAATTTCAAGCATAGGAGGAGGTCCAAATGGACAATAGAAGTTTATCACACACCAAATGGAAATGCCAGTACCATATAGTTTTTACTCCTAAATACCGCAAGAAAGTATTATACGGGAAAATTCGGGATGATGTGCGGGAAATAATAAGTATGCTATGCAAGTACAAAAATGTGGATATCATAGCAGGAACAGTATGTGTCGATCATGTACATTTAAGCGTAGCAATACCGCCGAAGATAAGTATATCGAACTTCATGGGATATCTGAAGGGGAAAAGTACACTAATGTTATACGACAGACATCCTGAACTGCAGAGCAAGTGGGACAAAGCATTTTGGGCAAGAGGATATTATGTAGAGACAATCGGTAACATTACAGATGAAGCAGTGTAGAAGTATATAAAAGAGCAAGCAGAAGAATCAAGGAAAGAAGATTCCATAAGTACCGCTTTATAAGCGGACCAGTAACAGTGCTTGTGACACCGCCCTACGGGGCGAGCAGTAACATAGCCCTTTAGAGGGCTGATGATAAACCACCACTTGAAGTGGTGGTTGGTAACTAACTGAATCTGCCTATACGATATAGGCAAATTTGTTGCAAACCATCAAGAGCGTTAAAATTACAGAAACTTTAAATTTGGCATTAGCAACAACAAATCTAAAATGCTGGTAGCAAAAGATAATGAGTTTAACGTCCAGATTATTTTTGGCTTATTGAAAGTGCAGTGCTAAGACTGTAAAAAGTACACATTATATATAATAGGAAGGAACAGAAACATAAATGATAAGAGACTGTGACTTGAATGAAATTTCAGATGGGAGACGTTATCTGCTTTCGGATATGGTTAAGGCGGATTGCGGAGGATGCAAGGGCTGCAGCGCCTGCTGTCACAATATGGGCAGCTCGATTATACTTGATCCGCTTGATTTTCATAGAATTTCGGCGCATTTGAAGCTTGGCTTTGAGGCGCTGCTTGGGGACAAGATAGAACTCAATATCGTCGATGGAGTAATTTTGCCAAACTTAAAAATGATGTCCGAGCCTGAAAATCCATGCGGATTTCTTGGAGCAGACGGGCGATGCAGCATTCACCCATACAGACCTGGAATTTGCCGAATTTTTCCGCTTGGGCGTCTTTATGAGAATGGAAGCTTTTCATATATACTACAGACGAAAGAGTGTAAAAAGGAAAACCGTTCAAAAGTAAAGGTCAGCAAATGGATTGACACGCCTGACATTAAGGCAAATCATAAGTTCATTACGGAATGGCATTATTTTTTGAAGGAGGTTCACGACAAGCTCTTAGGGAATGGAAGGGAAGAATACATTAAAAAGATAACGCTTCAAATTTTACAATGTTTTTATATTGAGCCATATTCGGAAGATGAGGACTTTTACAAACAGTTTGACAAGCGCCTTGCGCAGATGAAACGGCTGATTTTTGAAAAGTGATTTCTGGCGGTTAATTATAACGCTGGGCTTTCCGATATATTAATAAGACAGCAGTAATTTTTTGTGGAGGTTTGAATATGGTGACTGGGATTGAAAATATGTCAAGGCAGGAGCTTTTGGGCTGCATAGAGAATAAAAAGAACGAAATGGCGCAGAAGATAAAAAACGGCGAAATAGAGGAGAGCTTTGCGATAGGCGGGGCATCATACACAAATAAGGAATGGGACAGGCTTATTAAAAGAGTTGACAGGGCAGTTGGCGCTGTCAAGGAGCAGCAGGAGGAGAGGAAAAGCGAATACATAAAAGCCTTGTATCAGGAGGGCGCATCAAAAAGCTCAATTATTATCGAAAAGCTTAACGGCACATATGCTGGTGATGTGCCTTATGGACACCTTACCCATGATGGGGTTATAGAGTATAATGGTGTAGTATTTTTCTGTGATAATGAGAAAAATGCGATTTGCCTTGGCGATATGAGCAACAGGAAAAATGTTATCACAATCCCGCTTTCAGAGGGCGGAAGTCTTATGGTGAATCGAGATAATATCGGCGATTTGTCAAATGCGATTTCAATGTTTTCGCCTGAGGATCAGAAACGCATACTTTGCGCCATAGCTGATGACAATAAGGCAAGGGAGACGCTTAAAGAGATAGATGATGAAACAAACAGTATTGGCGTGGATGCTGAGGAAAATATTTTTGACGCGGAACTGGAGGCATTATAATGTATCGGGAAATTTCTAAGTTGATAATGTACGGCAATATGGACGAGGACTGTATTCTTTATCAGTTTGGCGAGATATTCCGCCGATTTGATGAAAACACCTCATCAAAACCTGCTTTAATTAAGGATATTTACACGCAGCTAAAGCGGTTGCTCGTGGTGGCGACGGATTATGGTTTTAATTATAATCTGTGGCATAATTACCTTACATTTTTTATTGTGACAAACGAGAATCCTTTCAGCATAACATGCGAAAAAGTCGGTGCAAACGACGGCAGCGTAAATCATTTCGCAAAAAATGATTTCAGGGTGTTCAAAAATCTGTTTGACTATGATTTTTCAAGGATTGAAAATGAGCTTGGAATAGACTGCTTTTCCCTGATTTCTGATTACAAGGCAATCGGAAAAAAAGAGCTTATGTACAACAAGAACGTGAGCGAGAAGATAATCGCGCTCAGCAGGGAGCTTGAAAACGCGGCAGACGAAAACGAGTTTTTTGACTGTGTGACAGATTTTTACAGGGATTACGGCGTCGGTATGTTCGGCTTAAATAAAGCCTTTAGGATTAGGGAAAAGGCGGACAGCCAGATTGAGTTTCTTCCTATTAATAATATGGATAAGGTAATGCTTGATGATTTGATAGGCTATGAGCTCCAAAAGCAGAAGCTTATTGACAACACAAGAGCGTTTGTCGAGGGAAGAAAGGCAAACAATGTGCTGCTTTTTGGCGACAGCGGCACAGGAAAGTCCACAAGCATAAAGGCGATAGTAAATGCTTTTTATCCTCAGGGGCTTAGAATGATTGAAATTTACAAGCATCAGTTTAAGGATTTGTCAAATGTGATTGCAAGCGTCAAGAACAGGAACTATAGGTTTATCATATATATGGACGACTTGTCGTTTGAGGAGTTTGAGATTGAATACAAATTTTTGAAGGCGGTAATTGAGGGCGGCGTGGAAACAAAGCCTGATAATATACTGATTTATGCTACCTCAAACCGCAGGCATTTAATCAAGGAAACCTGGAGTGACAGAAATGATGTCGAGGTTGACAATGGAATGCACCGTTCTGATACCATGGAAGAAAAGCTTTCGCTTGTTAACCGCTTTGGCGTTACGATTAATTACTCAAAACCGTCGCAGAAGGAATACTTTAATATAGTCATTGAGCTTGCGCGCAGGCAGGGGATTGACATGCCAGATGAGGAGCTTTGCAGGGAGGCCAATAAATGGGAACTTAGCCATGGCGGAATTTCGGGACGCACGGCGCAGCAGTTCATAAATTATCTTGACGGAATGTCATCTAAAAATTAATAAAAGTAAATATTGAAAAATTCATGAAAAAGTGGTAGTTTAATTGTATGCAATTGAATTGCCGCTTTATTTTATATTATGTGCGCTGCTCCTGAAAGAAGGGCTTTATCGGCAGCGCGGAAATGAGGTAAATATGACAGATAAATATGATGCGCTTAAACTTGAAAATCAGCTGTGCTTTCCACTTTATGCATGCGCAAAGGAGATAGTGAGAAAGTATAAGCCGTTTCTTGACGAGATGGACCTTACTTATACTCAGTATATTGCAATGATGGTGCTGTGGGAAAGAAAAAAAATAAATGTCAAGGAGCTTGGCGAATACCTGTACCTTGATTCGGGCACGCTTACTCCCGTCTTAAAAAAGCTGGAGCAAAAGAAATATATCACAAGAACGCGGGCAAAAGATGATGAGAGAAATGTCATAATTAGCCTGACGAAGGAGGGCGAGCTGCTGCGGGATAAAGCAGTTGAAGTGCCGAAGAAAATGAGCGCCTGCATAAATATCGAGCCTGATGAGGCTGTCTGGCTCCATAAAATTTTATACAAGCTTTTGGAGCAGAGTAAGTAGAGCTGCTGCTAATGTTTGTTGTGCCTGAAAAGCTGGCAGAAAGGAAATTAGAAATTTATGGCTTCAAAAAGATATTATGTATTAGACGGCATACGCGGTCTGGCGCTTATAAATATGATAGCATATCATGCGTGCTGGGATTTGGTATATATGTTCGGCCTGGATTGGAAGTGGTACAAATCGGAAGCGGCATATGTATGGCAGCAGGGAATATGCTGGACATTTATATTTCTTTCGGGTTTTTGCTGGTCTATGGGAAGACATCATATAAAAAGGGGATTTACAGTGTTTGCTGGAGGGGCTGTTATATCGGTGGTAACTTTTTTAGCAATGCCGCAAAACAGAGTCGCATTTGGCGTGCTGACATTGATAGGCTCATGTATGTTGATTTTTGCCGCATTAGATAAGATTTTAAGAAAAATAAACAGCGTGGCAGGATTTGCAATCAGTGCGGTTTTGTTTTTTTTCACAAGAAATGTCAATCAGGGATATCTTGGATTCGAGAGCCATAATATATGCAGGCTTCCAGATGCCTTGTATAAGAATATGATTACCGCATATATTGGGTTTCCTTATGAAGGCTTTTTTTCGACTGATTATTTTTCGATTATTCCTTGGATTTTTTTGTTTTCGGCGGGATATTTCTTATATAGGCTCGCTGAAAGAAGGCAAATGCTTTTTGTTTTTGAAAAAAGCATAATTGCGTGGCTTGAGCGGCTTGGCAAATATTCTTTTTGGATTTATATGGCGCATCAGCCGTTGATATATGCGATATTATTGATAGCGTTGGGACAATAGTATGGAATAATTTCTGGTATTGCGCAGGCAGCGTAGAAAATGAATATTAATGAATAAATATGCAAAAGTACATTTTCACAAGCGAGGGAGATGTACTTTTTACATGTGGATAAATTGTGGCTAAAATTTAACGGGCGGTAAAATTGTGGACAAAATATTGGGGCAGAGATGGGGCGACGCTGATAAAAGCTTTGAATTTTGGCAACCGTTTAAAGGCTGAACTGGGAGATGAACAGAATAAAAAAGTCGAGAGTATAATATTTAATAGACGCTAAAATATATAATAAGAACTAAATATATTTATAAGCATTAAAACTATCGTGTTTTACTTGGAGAAAAGTAAGGGAAAAACGGGAAACAATGTTGAATTTTGCTGAATTTGCAGGAATTAATTCATTGTAAATCAAAGAAGCTCACATTGACTATATTGGGCAAATGTGACAACAGATAACGCCTTAGAGAATAATTTGCATTCAAATGTTGCAGAATTAAAGCAAAAGGAACTGATTCAGAAAATCCCATTTATTTCTGGAAATTTCAAGAAACGTCTGTCATATACATACCAAAGAAAAATAAGCGGAGATTTAATATAAATTAGAGAGCAAGACGGCACTATGTATATTGACTAATATAATCAATTAATATGACTAATATAGTCAACATAAGTTCAAAAATACAGAGAGCCATTATACTATCAACAGCTCCCTGCATTTTAATTGTTTTTCTGCTTTTTTGTATATAGCATTAAGGTCTTTGTCCAAGTCCGCCTTCAAGCGTGATGGTTTCTCCCGTCATATATTTAAAATCAGGAGATGCGAGCTGTACGCATACACGGCCTATTTCAAGCTCAGTGTCTCCGAAATGTCCTGCAGGAGGTGTGTGTACATTCTTTTCAAAGGCATCAGGATAAGTCTTTTGGAACTGCTCGAGCTGTGATGTCCAGGCAAGGGGACATATAATGTTTACGTTCACTCCGTCTTTTGCCCATTCTGTGGCAGCAACACGAGTAAGGCCGCGTATTCCCTCCTTGGCCGCCGCATAAGCACACTGCCCGAAATTGCCGAATAAGCCCGCGCCTGATGCGAAGTTTATAACGCTTCCTTTTGTTTTTACGAGGTGGGGGTAGCATGCCTTCATATAATAAAATGCGGCATAAAGTCCTGAGTAAAGCGCAAGATTAAACTGTTCGGTGGTATGCTCTGCCAAAGGCACTCCTGATGCCGAAGCCTGCGCATTGTTGATAAGGACATCAATATGCCCAAATTCCTCAATCGTTTTTTCTACGACGCTGTTTACCACGCTTTCATTGTCAGCTCCTGCGTTTACGTCAGCCTGGAGGATTAGCACCTTTATGCCGTATAAACGTTCAAGCTCCTCCTTTGCAGCCTCAAGCTTAGATACATTGCGCCCCGTAATCACCAAATTGGCGCCTTCTTTTGCATAAGCCGTGGCAATACCGTAGCCGATAGAGCCGCATCTTCCGTCACTCAGGACAGCGCGCCCCGCGCCTGTAATTATGGCTGTTTTTCCTGTTAAAAATCCCATAAAAAACCCTCCTATAATATATTTAGATTGTACAACCTACACAATTATTATAATTAATATTGAGATTTATTACAACCATTGGCAGATAAATAACAGATAAATTTTCCGAATGGGTTTATTTTTTGCGTAATTTTGCCGATATAATTATAAAATGAATGCTGTGCTGTGGTTATATTGCAAATATTAAATAATTAAATCAGCTTAGCGTCAAAAATATTAAAAATGTCCTTGAAAACGCGCAAATACAGAATATTTTCAGTGCCGATTGGCAAACGGCAGAATGGAGGATTAAAATGACCAGCCTGGAATTTTGGGAGCAATTAAATAATTCTAATTATGCATATACTGTATCGAGCAAAAAAAGAGTAGTTGAAGTAAATGATGACGTCAAAAACCTTAAGACAACTCTTGATGATTTCCGCAAAAGCGTTAAAAGCCTGAAAAAATATACTTCTGGCGTTACATCGCGTGACAGGCTGGAGAAACAGCTGAAGGATTTTGTAAAGTCGTACAACAGCGTCACAAAAAAGGCTGACGGCATAACAGACGCAGAGCTTAAATCAGAACTTGACGGACTTGACAAGCTGATTAATGACAATGAAAAGCTTTTCAAGAAGATTGGCATTACCAAAAACAAAAAAGGAAAATTTGAATTTGATGAGGACAGCTTTGAAGATGCTGAAACAGAGGATATTGACGCGCTTTTTGTCGGCAGGACTTCATTTATTGCGCAGGCAAATAAAATGCTTGGCAATATAGAGAAGGAGGCTGATGAGACAGAATACTCGGCTGTGGTAAGGGATATAAGCTATACCAAAAAATATGACAAAAGCTTTTTGGAGAAACTTAGAACGATACAGATGTGCGCTTCCGATGCCATGGATATTGCAAAAATTGCGGGCGACAAAGCTGAGGCTGACAAAGCTGGTGGATACGAAACAGCCATTAAAGAAAATATCAGTAAGATATATGGCGCTGCTGGGATAATTGATGAGATGTTTGTTTTAGGGCTTAACGCAAATTTATTTCAAAGCAGCCACAAATCTGAAGGGCTTGACAGCATAAAAGCGGTTTTGAATGACAAGAGTATTATTGAAAATCTTGGGAAAATGGGAATAACTCCCAAATATGATGATAACGGTAACTTTATTAATTTTTCAGCAGATTTAAAATATTGGGATAATGAGTGTGCGGCATCGCCCGAAAATTCCAAAGCATTCTGCGAGGCGTTTGAGACGCTTTTTGGCGAAAACAATACTTTTGCCAATATTATTATAGAAGGCTGTAAAAAGGCTTTCTATGATATCGTTGAGCCAGAAAGTCTTGGAGTCAACATTATTGACCAGCATGCATAAAGTCAAAATATTCTAACGCCTGCTTTATTCCGTCTTCGCTTGCCTTTGCCGTCACATACGACACCTGCGAAAAGAGTGAGGCGGGCGTTGAATTTCCCATTGCTGCACTATGCTTTACATAGCTAAGCATTGGCAGGTCGTTGCTGCTGTCGCCAAAAGCATATGAGGCTTCAATTGGAAGACCATAGTAGTCAATAACCCATTGAATGCCTGTAGCCTTTGAGTACCCACAAGGCACAAATTCCCTGAAACAGCCGCCCCTGTCAATACATGTAAAATATTTGTCGCTTACACTTCTAAAAGCATCTAAATCCAATATATCAGAGAACCACACAACAAATTTATCAAATGTAAAGTCAGATGCCTCTGGGCTGTGCGACATATCATAATTTCGGCGCACAAATGCGTCATACTGGCGTTTTCCTCCTTCTGTAACAAGAGGCCTTGACGTATCAAACCTGACTTCGCGTTTTGACTCAAAAAGCAGGTCAAGCTTGAATCTCCGCGCATGCTTTAAAATCTCCATGGTCGTGTCGTGAGTCTGTCCGATATAGAACTTTTCGGTGAATTTTCCATTTTCAAGGCAGTATATATTAGTTCCGCAGCCGCTTATAATGCCGTCAAAACCAATTTCCAGAAAGCGCGGTTCGACATTCTGCATGCACCTGCCTGTATTTATGAACATAAGATGTCCGTTTTCGCGCGATTTTTTAATGGCATATTCGGCGCTTGCGGGAACAGAACCGTCAAGCTCAGACGTGAGCGTGCCGTCTATATCAAAAAATGCTATTTTCCGTTTCATTTTGCCTTATCTCCATTCCATAAATTTTCTGTTCCATTATAATAAAAAAATATAATAAGCACAAGCGGGTATGCGGATTTTTGTGTTTTAATGCCTTTAATAAACAGCTTCTTGTGTCCGATACACATTTTCATAATGCATATGATTTTAATAAATACTTGAAACTCTGCGACTGGACTCATATAATTGCAGTAATAGATTAAAAAAGATGAATTAGAAACCATAGAATAAACCTTACAAAATTGTAATTTGTGATTTCTGGATTGTATGTATATAATAAAATTGGAAATGTATAGCAACTTGGGAAAGGAAAAGAAATGAATAAAATTTTAGTTATAGACGATGATATAGAACTATGCGATTTAATCAAAAGAAATGCCCTGTTGGAAAACATGGAAGTGGACTGCTGCTATTTCGGCAAATCAGGTCTGGAACAATTAAAAAAGGCGGACTATCAACTTGTCATACTTGACGTAATGATGCCAGGCTGTGATGGCTTTGAAACATTGGAGCAGATCAGGCAGGAAAATACCCTGCCTATTTTAATGCTTACCGCTAAAAATGACAATGCTTCAAAAGTGCGCGGATTGCGGGCGGGAGCCGATGACTATCTGACAAAACCCTTTCATATGGACGAACTGATGGCCCGAATCATTTCTCTGATACGCCGTTATATACGTTTTGGCGGGAAAGAAGAGCAGGCACAGATTCTTGAATTTGAGGGGCTTATGATCAATCTTGAAGAACGCAGCATTACGTCGGTCAACGGGACTTTTGAGCTGCCGCCGAAAGAATTTGACCTTCTCCTGCTCCTTGCCAAAAATCAGGGAAAGATACTGACAAAGCAACAGATTTATGAAAAAGTATGGGGAGAGGACTATGTATATGATGACAGTAATATCATGGCGATTATAAGCCGCCTGCGGAAAAAGACAGAAGAAAATCCCGGAAATCCGAAATATATACAAACGGTAAAAGGAATTGGCTACCGTTTCAACAAGGAGGTATGACCGTTGTATATGGAAATGAAAATTATGATTTTGATTGGAACAGCCATTGTCCTTTTTGCTGTTTGTGGTTCAATTCATATCGTTCGGCGTGTGAAGAAGCAGATTTTGGAAATGGCGGTCACTTTGGAAGATGTAAAAAATGGGAATGGAAACAGACGCATTTTATCAGACACCAATGAACTTGTAGCCCCTCTTGCTTATGAAATCAACGAGATTATCCTGTCCTATGAAAACAGGATTTCCGTCTATTGTCAGACAGAAGAAACGAACAGGCAGCTTATGACGAGCCTTTCCCATGATGTAAGGACACCTTTAACTACTCTGATTGGATATTTGGACGCGGCACAGAAAGGAGTTGTTCACGGCAAAGAACGTGATGACTATATAGAAACTGCCTGCCGGAAAGCCCACGACTTAAAAGAATATATCGATGTCCTTTTTGACTGGTTCAAGCTGGGCTCCAATGAATTTTCAATGAATATTCAGCCGGTTGATTTAACAGAACTCACGCGAAACATATTGATTGACTGGATACCAATATTTGAGGATACAAAGATAGACTATACATTTGACATTCCTGAGCAGCCTTTTCGGGTACAGATCGACCCGGACTGGTATATGCGGATACTAAACAATCTGATACAGAATGTAATTTCCCACAGCCACGCAGATGAAATCGAAATTACCTTATCCGGACAAGGCGGGAATATAAGAATTCTTTTGTCAGATAATGGAGTAGGAATTGGCAGGGAGGACTTGAAGCATATTTTTGAAAGGCTTTATAAATGCGATAAAGGGCGGTCTGAAAAAGGAAGCGGTCTTGGTCTGTCTATCGTACACCAGCTTGTAGAAAAATTAAACGGAAACATAACGGTAGAAAGTGAACCAGAGAGAGGAACTGTTTTCACCCTGCTTTTTCCTCTGATGGATTCAGAAGCATTGCAAGGTTAATGCAAGGTTAGCGCAAGGTTAATGCAAGGTTAGTGTGATAGAATAACAGACATGAGTACGAGGAGGTTTAGCAATGAGCAACTATGTGATTGAAACGAAAAATCTTACAAAACAATATGGAACGCAGAACAGTGTTGCCGCTCTGAATATCCATGTCCAAAAAGGGCGCATCTACGGTCTGCTTGGCAGAAACGGAGCCGGAAAGACAACGACAATGAAAATGCTGCTTGGACTTACACAGCCCACATCAGGGGAAGTTATGATTTGGGGAAAGCCTTTAACGACAAATGAAAAAAAGCTGCTCCCCCGCATTGGCAGCCTGATTGAATCCCCCGGTTTTTATCCGAACCTGACCGCTACGGAAAATCTGCGGATTTTCGCCACCCTGCGGGGAGTGCCAAACCGTAACGCGATTAAAAACGCGCTTGATTTAGTCGGTCTGCCTTACAAAGATAAAAAGCTGTTTTCCCAGTATTCTCTTGGCATGAAGCAGCGGCTGGCGATTGCGCTTGCAGTCATGCACGATCCCGAGCTTCTAATCCTTGACGAGCCAATCAATGGGCTTGATCCGATAGGAATTGCGGAGGTACGTTCTTTTATCCGTGACCTGTGCAATGAGCGGGGGAAAACAATCCTGATTTCCAGCCATATCCTTTCCGAGATCGCATTACTGGCTGACGATATAGGCATTATAGACCACGGTGTATTATTGGAAGAAGAAAGCCTTGCGGAATTGGAAGCAAAAAGCAGCAGGCATATCCGCTTTACGGTTTCTGATACGGCGCAGGCGGCAAGGATTTTAGAACATGTCTTCCATGAAAATCGGTTTACCATACAGGATGACCACGATATGCAGCTGCATAATCTGGACATTCCTGTTTGGGAAATCGTAACAGCTTTTGTAAAAAGCGATCTGAAGGTGTCACAGGCTTATATTTGTGAAGAAAGCCTTGAGGATTATTTCAAACGTGTAACGGGAGGTGAGGGAATTGCTTAAACTTATAAAGTGTGAATTTTGGAAACTGAAACGGAAAGGGCTGTTTAAAATTGCTCTTTTTACTTCTGTCCTGTTCCCGATTTTTAATATTATGCTTTTATCCGGCGGAGATCTGGCAGATGTTATGAGCAGCGTCCGTGAGGAAAGCGGGTTTTTGCTTCTGATTCCCATGCTGGTGATTATGGCCGCCAATCTCTTTTTTGAAGAACACGACAATGATACATTGAAAAATCTTATTTGTGTTCCAGTCCTAAAAAAACGCCTAGTTATGGCAAAAGTGATTGTCCTTATTCTTTTTTCCGTTGCTTATGAACTTGCGGGATTTTGTATCAGTGTTCTGCTTGCCGTTGCACAGGGTATTTCCTTATCCGGATGGGGATTGCAGTTATTTCTTACATTCTGCACGGGAGTTTTATTATGGGCGGCAGCCCTGCCATGTATTATTTTAGTGGTCTGGTGCAATAGGTCCTATATTATTTCTGTCATAATCGCCTTTTTTTATACAATGCTTCAATATGCGCTGCATCTTAGCGATGCCATCATGATGAAACCGTTAGGTCTTAATATCGGTACATTTATTCCTGTTCCCATCATCTTTAGATGGCTGTATCAGTTTAAGGTGCCTGAAGGAAAAATTATGACAGAATTTTATAATAGGTTTAGCCCATATTTCATATCAACACCCGTTGTTTTCCTGATATTGGCTGCGGAAGCTGCCGTATGTATTTCACTTGTTATAAGGGTATATCAAAAACAGGAAGTATAGGAGGTATTATATGCTATCTATCATCTTGACTGAATTTCAAAAGATAAAGCGGTATCATATTCTTTTGATCGGCATTATCGGAATGACGCTTTCCCCCGTTCTTGGGCTGGTCACTCAAAATGTTGCGATTGAGGAAGCCAGAAACCCAAATTTCAACATCAGCGCATTAGTAGACAGCACAATCTGGAATAACGCGACGATATTCATGCCTGTCATTTTTACTTTGATTGGCGGTTATCTGATAAACAGAGAATATACCGATGATACACTGAAAAATGTTTTAACTGTTCCCATTTCTTTTCCTAAATTATTGACCGGAAAACTGGCTGCTATCGGTTTGCTATCCGTTGTATTGGGAATATATAGCTTCATAATCACAATAATTGTCGGCATTTGCGCCGGACTGCCCGGCATGAGTATTTCCGTCCTGATAAGCGGCCTGCTTTATATGGCTGGTATATCTGTTTGTATTTATGCTGCCGTTCTTCCGATTATTTCTCTTTGCGGAAGAATACCAGGGCTTTTTATGGGGGGCTCCATTATTGCATTTATCTTAGGATATTGCAGTATGTTCTTTAAAAGCGGCCTGCTTAGGAATATTTATCCATTTTTAGCTGCCTTTACGGTAATTGGTTTTGACACCACATCATATATCAATTCAACAGGCAATGCAAATGTTGCTTTAGGGTTTGTATCACTTGGAACAATGCTGTTGATTTCCGTATTTATCATTATGATTTCTAAGAAACCTGTAGAACCTAAAACAAAACATAAAAAAGCCGGCATCTCTCTGCGTCCCGCACAGCGTGAACGTTTAAAGGCAAATGGACGTTGATGGCAAGAAAGGAGTTTTTCAAATGAAAGAACTGAAAGAAAAAATATTAAGTACAATCGCACTCATTACTGTTTTTGTACCATTAACAGTAGCTTTTGTATGGAAGCCAGATTCCAAGAGCATGACAGCACGGAGCGGAATGCGGAAAAGTTGTACAGGAATTAAATTCATGTATCATTAATGAACTTATCACAAAGATCTTAGTGGGCGACAAGCACAGGGTAAACAATCTGTAAAAACCGTCTTTAACGGTAATTTACAGATGTAAATTATAAAGCGGTATTTAAAAATTAATATATATATATATATATTTATATGTATTGTAATATATGTATCTTATAAAATATATTATACATTGTAATATATAATATATTTTATAATTCAAATACCTTCTTAAAGGCATTATAAGTCCGTTTCATTCCCTCCGCAAAATCAATATAGTTTAACCCAAGCTCAGCCTTGCTCTTTTGATTTGAATAAAGTTCTGTTTCTGCCTTTGTAAGCGGAAACGGGAGCGGCAGCTGTTTGGCTTCAGCCTCAGCCATAGTCATTGAAAGCTCAGTAAACTCAATATCCGCAGCCTGCTTTAACGTATCAAAAAATGATGAATATGTTGATATTTCGTCTTGGCAGAGATTATATGCCTGATTGTATGCAGTTTCATTTAACATGCATTTCCTGATTGCCGTTGCCGCATCTTTTACGTAGACAAACTGAAATCTGCCGTCTGCATCAGTTATTTTAGGCAGGCATCTGTTCTGCACCAGCATTTGTATATACGCTGATTCACGTGGCGCATAGTTGTATGGACCGTACAAAATTGCAGGCCGCAGCACCGTATAGCTTATGTTTTTTGCGGCGCACTGTTCTATAAGCTCCTGCTCCAGTGCCACTTTTCCTGCTATATAACTGCCCGCAGCACCCGCGATATTACGCGTCTCAAACGGGGTGTCTTCGCCTTTTAATCCGCTTATGCCGCGCCTGTATATGTCCACGGTGCTTATGAAGATATATTGTCTTATGCTGCCGCCTATATTTTCCAGTATCTGTGATATATCGCCTCGATTATAGGCGCAAAAATCTACTATTACATCATAATTTTCCTTTATGCCCCGCCAAAAATCAGTGTCATGCCTGTCTGCTCTGTATTCCTTTACCTTAAAGGATTCCATTGAATACGTTCCCCTGTTTACAAGCATTACCTTGTCAGTTTCAGCCGCGCCCATCACAAAGACACGCCCAAAAAAATAACTTCCGCCAACCACTAAAATATTCATATAAAATATTCCCCCTCTCATGTTCAATATTTTAAACCTTTGTAAGCCGTATTTTCAGCATATGATTTTAAATAAAACGCAAAAATAAATAAAAGTTTGCAATGAAATAAGACGTTGCCTTTTCAGTTTTATGTAAATTCAGATATTTTAAAATAAGAAGTGCGAAAGTATTGGCAGTTATCAAGGTAAGATCACAAATATTTTCATATTCAAATAATTCAGCCAATGGCATAACTATAAAATGAAACTCCCCTCAGCAGAGTTGCGTGGTATCAGCCCGAGACTCGTTTCACTCGCCATTAGTTTGTTACGCAGCAGAGCTGCGGGGAATTTACCCTGAGAGATTAAACCGCATCAAATTCATATGCTATAATTAATTATAACATATGAATCAAATAATAAAGCTGGTTTTCAATAAAAATGGAAAAATAAAAAATACCATACAGGTTATATCAGAATTGTCGTGTGAATCTTAATACCTTTAAGACACCAAAAAGGCGGCATAAGAAGTATTAAGCTTTATAGCAAAAAACGCAAGGACAGCGTTGTTTATTATGAATTGAACCGCTAAAGCAGCATTGGAAATTAACATGAAACGCTTAAAATCATTCGCAAAAGAATAGTTTAACGAATAGTTCAAATATTTCCAATAAATACAAGCAAAGGAATGCCCTAACACTTCCTCACTCATATTTATTAGAAATATTCTTACATCAATTCCCATCATCTGCAATGACTGCAGCAATTCTTACAATCGCCCCCGCACTGCAGCGATTTTCCATTCTTTTTATCCTTAATCATGCTGCGGACAATAAGCCCTACAACCACCAAAAGAATCCCGCCTACAATAACAGTCCCCATAACAAAACCTCCATTTTGACAAACAATAAACTTTTTATTAAAGAAACAGCCTGCATTTATTCCGGCGCAGGCCGTTTCTCCAAAATACAAGCCACAATTTACTTAGCCATAGCCTTGCTGTTGACATTAAATTTAAGGGTACCGCTTTCCTTATACGGTCTTACAAGAAGATAAACAAATGCGCAGATAAATGCAAATGCTGCTACAGTACCCAAGCCAAACACTCCCGCTGTCACAAGCATTCCAATCTGATATATGCAGAACGCCACAACATACGCAAGAACTGTCTGATACCCAATCGCAAACCAGAACCATTTTGTATTATTCATCTCGCGCTTAATCGCGCCCATCGCCGCAAAGCATGGCGCGCAGAGCAGATTGAATACAAGAAAACCGTATGCCGCCACAGGAGTCATGACCATTGCAAGATTACCCCATATTTCGGCGCCGTCTTCAGCCACTTCGGCATAGCCAAACAGTATTCCAAAGGTTGCGACAACATTTTCCTTGGCGATAAGCCCCGTAACAGCCGCCACAGCCATTTTCCAGCCTTCGCCCGCCTGAGTCCAGCCAAGTGGAGCAAAAATCCATGCAATAGCGTCGCCAATTTTTGCCAGAATGCTGGAATCAAGCTGTTCAGCCCCAATCATTCCAAAACCGCCGTCTGTCCAGCCAAAGCTCATCAGAAACCACAGCACGATTGTTGACAGCAATATAATTGTACCAGCTTTTTTTATAAATGACCAGCCTCTTTCCCACATGCTTCTGAGTACATTTCCAACAGTCGGCATATGGTAGGCAGGCAGCTCCATTACAAACGGAGCAGGCTCGCCCGCAAACATCTTTGTTTTCTTTAAAATAATGCCCGAGCATATGATAGCCGCGATTCCTACAAAATAAGCGCTCCATGCCACCCAGCCCGCATTGTCAAAAAACGCTCCCGCAATCAGTGCAATAATCGGCAGTTTAGCGCCGCAGGGCACAAAGGTAGTCGTCATAATAGTCATCTTGCGGTCCCTGTCATTTTCTATAGTTCTTGACGCCATAATGCCAGGAACGCCGCAGCCAGAGCCTATAAGCATCGGAATAAACGACTTTCCAGACAAGCCGAATTTGCGGAAAATTCTGTCCATAATAAACGCTATGCGCGCCATATATCCGCACGCTTCAAGAAATGCAAGGAAGATAAACAGCACAAGCATCTGCGGCACAAAGCCAAGCACAGCGCCGACGCCCGCCACAATGCCGTCAAGTATCAAGCCTGAAAGCCAGTCTGCACAGCCCACAGCCGTCAGAGCGCTCTCCACCGCGGGAGGAATAATCTCCCCAAAAAGCACATCATTTGTCCAGTCCGTAACAAACGCGCCTACGGTAGTCACTGAAACATAATAAACTATAAACATTACCACGGCAAATATCGGCAGCGCAAGCCACCTGTTTGTCACAATCCTGTCAATTTTATCAGATATTGTGAGCTTTTCCTTATTTTTTCTCGTAAAACATTCACTTATAATAGAAGAAATGTACACATATCTCTCATTTGTGATTATACTTTCCGTATCGTCGTCAAATTCATCTTCCAAGGCTTTTGCAAGGTCTGATACATCAGGAACATTTTTCATCTGCGTGGAAATTTTATCATCTCTTTCCAGCAGTTTGATTGCAAAGAAACGCTTCTGCTCCTGCGGGACATCATCGCCTATCCTGCCTTCCGCCTCCGAAATTGCCTTTTCTACTTTATCTGCAAATTTGTGAACGGGCGCCGCAGTCCTTCTTTCTGCCTCGCTTATTGCCTTTTCAGCAGCCTCAGCAACTCCTTTTCCCTTGAGCGCGGAAATTTCCACTACGGGACAGCCAAGAGCCTTGCCAAGCTTGTCGATATGTACCTTATCACCGTTTTTTTCCAGAATATCCGTCATATTTACAGCCATAACCATAGGTATTCCAAGCTCTGCCAGCTGCGTAGACAGATACAAGTTTCTCTCAATATTTGTACCGTCAACGATATTCAATATTACATCGGGCCGTTCGGCAATCAGATAATTTCTTGCCACTACCTCCTCAAGCGTATATGGCGACAATGAATAGATACCAGGCAAATCCATAACCGATACATCTTTGTGCCCTTTCAGCCTGCCCTCTTTTTTCTCGACTGTAACGCCCGGCCAGTTGCCGACAAACTGGTTGGCGCCTGTCAAGGCATTAAATAACGTCGTTTTGCCGCAGTTTGGATTGCCTGCGAGCGCAATTTTAATTGACATAACAATAACCCTGCCTTTCTTATATTTTTATTATATTCACTTTTGTTTGTTGATTCTACTTTTTAGTTGAGTAAACTTATTTTTATTAGTTTTGTCTAACACAATATCAAAAAAATAACAGCACTACGCCTGTAAGCTGCGTTATTCCACAGCTATCATTTCAGCATCGACCTTCCTGAGCGACAGCTCATATCCCCTGACAGTGACCTCTATAGGATCTCCCAACGGCGCGACCTTCCTCACAAAAACATCAACGCCCTTTGTAATTCCCATATCCATTATCCTTCTTTTGACAGGTCCGTCGCCGTTAAGCTTAGAAACCTTCACAGTACTGCCGCAAGGCACTTCTTTAAGCGTCTTCATAACATCTATATCCTCCTCAACCAGATTTAATATTTTCCACAAAATTTGCAGGGCAAAGCATTATAGGCAAAAACGCAGGCTATACCATGATTTTGTTTGCCATATCCCTGCCGATGGCAATGCGCGACTCCTTGATATTTACTATAAGGTTTCCGCCCGTTTCTGAAATAACAGTCACAATGCTGCCGACGACAAAGCCCAGATTCTCCAAAAATTTACGCGTTTCCTCTTTTCCGCCAACCCGTTTGACCTCGACAGGCTCGCCTGATTTCGCCATAGAAAGCGGCATATTACCAACCTCCCTACTACTTTTTAATATGATTTGCTTTTAGAAACATAATTCATTTAATCAAACTTATATAAGTTATTAGCAACTACAGTTAGTATATGCTAACGCATATTATATGTCAAGAACTTTTTGGAAAAATTTTTTAAAAATTTTTAATTTTATTTAAGAATTTATCTGAAAATTTATTTTATACATAAATTGAAAATCTGCGCAAATA
>CANQHZ010000061.1 GCA_947623805.1 uncultured Lachnospiraceae bacterium
CCAAACCTTGTAAGTGGTAGTCCTACGGCAAGGAATACCTTTGCCTCTGCAAGACCTCTTCTTTTAAGTTCCTTAGCAACTGCTGCAAGAGTGAGAAGATAAAAGCTGTCATCTTCGACCTTTGTATCCTTTACTTCCTGCCTCACAGTTCCAACCTTATAGAACTTTCCTTCATACTCAAGTACATCGCCGAAAAGTGCCGGAGTTGTTGTAATCTCCTTAACTCCTGTGACAAATACCTGAGAGATTGTTTTCATCATTGACCAACCATGATCAATGCCGATTACTTCTAACTTGTTATTCATATGTTTTGCACATCCTTTCTTCTTAAACAGCCACTTGAACATCTTAACCACCTACTTTCCTATCAGCTTTCGCATACAAGGAAAACAATAACCATTCCCTTGATAATATGGACATCCGACACATTCCGTCGGAAGTTTCTGTTCTTTTTTCTTAGATGGTTTACAACATGTTCCATTGGCACATCTGTTGTTATGTCCCCAGAAGAATCTACAATGCATACAATCTTTTAATTCTCTTTCAAGCTTTTCTTCTGGAGATACAAACCTGCGTTTCTTATGCTTATCTCTTTTTTCAACTGTTCCCACCAGAGCTCTCCTCCCTTCCAAGGAGTGATTGCTCTCTTATATTTTCCAATATCCTGTCCGACTCACCTGCTGTCCTTGCTAATGAATACAATACGATAAGAACAATAATTATAAATGCTATGCTAAATCCCATCATCACTTTATCCTCCTTCAAATTAGTTGCCATATAGACAAAATTTGAATTTGGAAGTGATATAGTCTACATGGCTATGCTTAATGCTAAGCATGTAGGTACACGCCAGTCTTCTAGACTCCTATATCGCCCCGTGTACAAAGAGGTGTTCTCACCTCCGGGAGTTACAGACGAGCCACAAAATGTGTTTCACGACGCCCTTCTGAATTATCAGAAGCACTATCTCCTCTTTTAGCCTTTTGAGGATAAGGACGAACTTCTCGCCCTCTGTGGTTAATTATCCTTACGCAACATGCCGATTCCTTTTACCAGATTTCCATCCAGCTTCTCGCCCTTCATCTTTCGATCCATCAGACTACTAATATGATAGCTGTGACTTTCATCCTCCAGGTACATGCCCCGTAATTTTACTACCTACAGAAATTCTGTAGTGCAAACTACTTTGCAAATCTGTAACTGATTATTCAATTGTTATGTCCAATCTCTCTTGGACAATTGATATTCTACAATGCACTTTAATTTTACGGAAGTGACACCACTGGTGTATTTTTACGAATTTTCACCAGTTTTTGGTGTATTTGTCATTTCCTTTAATTTGTTCCATGTATGCTTAGGCAGTTCTCTTGCCGGCTCTCTGAATCGTTCAAGATATTTTTCAAATAATTCCGTATTGATTAATGCTGAATTACCGACTTTATAGACTGCTCCTGCCTCTCTCGCAATTACTATGATTCTCGATTTACTTATCCCATAAATAATCGCTCCTTCCTCTGCATTGACAAATTTTTTCATAAAATCCTTTGTATCTGAATAGCACTTATATGAGTAACTCATTCATCAGTCTCCTTTCACATTTGGCAATGGATGTTTCATTTCTGTTGGCGGTTCTCTGAATTGCTCCATATATTCATCAAACACCTCCAGATTAATCAGAATAGTATTTCCTTTTGCTTCGCCTATCTTATATACAGCTCCAGCTGCTCTAGCCATTTCGATAAATCTATGATGTCCTATGCTGTAAGTCATTGAACCCTCTCCGATTCTCACAAACTTCTTTTCCACAATTTTATTTGAACTAGGAACTCTTGCAGAATGTTTCATAAATTTCATCAACCTTTCCTTATGTACTAATATAATCTTTGCAAGCTGATATCTTGCTCCAGCAGCCAACGCTATATCCATTGCCTCATCTTGTGTTACATCTAATAAAGCCATTACCTCATCAATACGAATAAATCTTGGTTTTACAGTTTCTTTTCTATAGGCACAAACTGAACCACTCAATGTATTTACCATAACATCACCTACTTATAAAACTCAGAATCTGTAATATGAAAAGTTTCAAGATACTTATCCAATATTTCTGTATTAACAAGTACAAGCTGACCAATTTTATAACAAGCCTTGGCATCCTTAGCCACTTCTTGAAATTTTGTCATTCCCATACTGTACATTTTTGCACCATCTGAATATCTTACAAACTTTTTTGCATCCTCATATCTATCTTTCTTCTTTGATTCATTCATTGCTGTGCTCCTTTCACTTTGACTTCATAACAAATGACGTAATTTCTCCATAACGCAAAAAAGAGGACATCTTCTAAATTTCTTTAGAAAATGTCCTCTTAGTAGTTCATATTTGATTGAATCTTTTTCTTTTCAGATTGTGTACTCTTTCATACTGATGTAAATGACTATGTCAAAATGCGTCTTTTAATGCGTCCTTTGACGTACTCAAATGCCTCAACCCCGCATAAACACTAGGTTTATTTATCCAAGCTCTTCATCGTCGGGAACAACAACACATCCCTTATCGCAGGCGAATTTGTCATCATCATAACCATCCTGTCAATGCCAAACCCAATCCCCCCAGTAGGCGGCATACCGATACTGAGCGCATTCAAAAAGTCCTCATCCGTATGGTTAGCCTCCGCGTCGCCTGCGGCAAGCAGCTCCTCCTGCGCCGCAAAGCGCTCTCTCTGGTCAATCGGGTCATTGAGCTCTGAATATGCATTTGCCATCTCCCAGCCATTCATGAAAAACTCAAAACGCTCAACATACTCAGGGTTGTCCGGCTTTTTCTTGGTGAGAGGCGAAATCTCAATCGGGTGGTCCATAACAAAGGTCGGTTGTATAAGATGTTCCTCCACAAACTCCTCAAAGAACAGATTGAGTATATCGCCTTTCTTGTGGCGCTCCTCAAATTCTATGTGCTTCTCCTTTGCAGCAGCCCTAGCCTCCTCAAGCGTATGAATTTCATTAAAGTCAACACCCGAATACTTCTTAACCGCGTCAACCATAGTAATACGCTCAAACGGCTTTGACAAATCCATCTGATGCTCGCCGTAAGTAAGCACCTCCGAACCCGTCACTTCCTTTGCCACATAGCGGTAAAGGTTCTCAGTCAAATCCATCATGCCATGATAATCCGTATACGCCTGATAAAGTTCCATAAGCGTAAACTCAGGATTGTGGCGTGTGTCCAGTCCCTCATTCCTGAATACGCGTCCTATCTCATACACGCGCTCCATACCACCGACTATCAGACGCTTTAAATACAGCTCCAATGAAATACGCAGTTTCAAATCCTCGTCAAGCGCATTAAAATGTGTCTCAAACGGTCTTGCCGCCGCACCGCCCGCATTTGACACAAGCATAGGCGTCTCCACTTCCATAAAGCCTTGTCCGTCAAGATAACGACGAATGCTGCTAAGCACCTTTGAACGCTTTACAAACGTGTCCTTTACCTCGGCATTCATAATCAAATCCACATATCTCTGGCGGTAACGCATATCCGTGTCCGTCAGCCCGTGGAATTTCTCGGGAAGAATTTGGAGGCTCTTTGACAAAAGCGTAACTGACGATGCATGAACCGAAATCTCGCCGGTCTTCGTCTTAAATACTTCGCCGCTTATGCCTAAAATATCTCCGACATCATACTTTTTAAAATCAGCATACGGCTCCTCACCAATGCTGTCCCTTGCCACATAGCACTGTATACTGCCTTTTAAGTCCTGCACATTGCAAAACGATGCTTTTCCCATCACGCGCTTAAACATCATGCGTCCCGCAACCGTGACGCTTTTTCCCTCAAGCTCGTCAAAATTGCCCTTTATATCCTGGCTGTGGTGCGTCACATCAAACTTTGTTATCTCAAAAGGATTCTTCCCAGCCTCCTGAAACGCCGCAAGCTTATCCCTGCGCACCTGCAGCAGCTGGTTTATATCATTATTATTTTCCTGTGCCACTTGCCAATCTCCTTTCCAATTAAACACAAGCAGGTAATTGCGAAACGCCCATTAAAACAAATCTCAAGCCCTTTTCCCATAGTCCTTATCAGCCTGCAAATGTTTCCTGTCTTTAATCCTTATATATATCCAAAATTGTATACTCAATCTCGCCTGCGGGTGCCTCAACTGAAACCACATCGCCTATTTTTGCTCCTATGATTGCCTTCCCAAGCGGCGACTCGTTTGAAATTTTCCCTTTAAGACTGTTAGCCTCTGTCGCGCCCACAATCTTAAACTCCATTTCTTCCCCAAATTCATTGTCCTTTACCTTTACGCAAAGCCCGAAACTCACTCTCTCAAGGTCATGGTTGTTGTCTTCCATATCAAAGACTTCCACGTTTTTAAGAATTTTTTCAAGCTCCTCTATCCTCGCCTCTATGTCACGCTGCTCATCTTTTGCAGCATCATATTCAGCGTTTTCTGAAAGGTCGCCCTGCTCTCTGGCTTCCTTAATTTTCTGTGCTACTTCCTTTCTCCTTACCACCTTTAAGTCATGCAGCTCGTCTTCATACTTTTTTAAGCCTTCGCGTGTTAATAAGTTCTTTTTTGCTTCCATTGAAATGAACACCCTTTCATTTATTTATATTTTTCAATGCAAAATTCTGGTACTTAAGCTAAGATATTATAGTCCTTTTTTTATAATGTGTCAAGCCGTGCAAAAGCATTATTCAGCCACTTTTTGTAGCTGCGCGCTCGTCAGGAAAAGTCAAAACCGTTACCCGAAACATTCCGCTACGCACGCCGCCAATTCCTCCATATTTTCTATCCCGTTTATCCTGCCCCTAAGCCTTGCGGAATGCGGCAGACCTGCCGTATACCATGATATGTGCTTACGCATTTCCCTCACTGCAATGTATTCTCCTTTACATTCAAGCTGAAGCCTCGCATGGCGCAGGATAGTGTCTTTTATCTCGTCCATTGACGGACGCGCGAGAATTTCACCCGTTGCGAGGTAATGTGCCACTTCCCTGAAAATCCAAGGATTTCCCCTGCAGGCACGTCCTATCATAATGCCGTCGCACCCTGTCTCGTCGAGCATGCGTTTTGCCGAAAAGCAATCTGTCACGTCACCGTTTCCTATCACGGGAATTTTTACGGCATCTTTTACTCTTTTGATTATATCCCAGTCTGCTTTTCCCGAGTAAAACTGCTCACGCGTCCTCGCATGTACCGCTACAGCCGCCGCTCCGTTTGCCTCGACAATTTTGGCAAGCTCTACAGCATTTACGTTTTCTTCGTCAAAACCTTTTCTGATTTTTACAGTAACGGGCTTATTTATGGCTTTCACAAGCGCATTCACTATCTCGCCCGCAAGCTTTGGATTTTTCATAAGGGCACTGCCTTCATTATTATTTACCACTTTTGGCACGGGACAACCCATGTTTACGTCAAGTATGGAAAAAGGTCTGTCCTCTATGCGTTTGGCACTTTCCGCCATTATCGCGGGATTTGAGCCGAAAAGCTGCAGTGACACGGGCATTTCCTCTGCGCGTATTTCCATAAGCTCATCCGTCTTTTTGCTGTTGAAATGTATCGCGTTTGCACTTATCATTTCCATGCAGATTAGCTCTGCGCCCTGCTCCTTGCAAAGCAGGCGAAACGGCAGGTCTGTCACACCTGCCATCGGTGCAAGCACAACGTTGTTTTCGAGCTCTACGCCGCCGATTGTGAGCTTACTAACGTTTGTTTTTTTCATAGATTATCCTAAGTCCCTCCAGCGTAAGCGCGCTGTTGTACTCCTGTATCATATCCGTTTCTCCCGCGATAATACGCCCTAAGCCGCCTGTCGCGACTACTTTTAGATTGTCATAGCCTGTTTCTTTTTTCACTGTTTTTATGATGTACTCCGTCTGACCTATCTGACCGTAGACAAGCCCTGCCTGCATGCTTGAGATTGTTTCCTGCGCAAGGATTGACGCGGGCTTTTTTATCTCGATTTCGGGAAGCTTTGCGGCGTCTTCCCAGAGCGCTTTTGCGGAAATCCTTATGCCCGGCGCTGTTATGCCCGCGCAAAAGCAGCCCTTTTCGTCCACGAGGTCATACGTCGTCGCCGTGCCAAAATCAAGCACCAATATAGGCCCGCCATATAATTCATATGCCGCCACTGCGTCAACAATTCGGTCAGGACCTATTTCCCTCGGATTTTCCGTGACGATTTTTATTCCCGTCTTTATCCCCGCGCCTACCGTAAGCAGTTTCTGCGTGATATAGCGCCTGATGCCGCCTGTAAGCGAGTGCATTATATTAGGCACTACGCTTGCGATTATCGCGCCCTCTATATCTGCAGCATTTACATGGTTTTTTGTCAAAAGCTCCGTTATCAGCACGCCGTATTCGTCAGATGTTCGCTGGGTCTTGGACATCAGACGAAAAGTTGTTTCAAGTTTCTTTTTATTATATACGCCAAATGTTATGTTAGTGTTGCCGACATCTATTACTAAAACCATAATAGTCCCTTTCTCCGTTTATAATTTAGTTCTTTACTCCTCAAACGGCTCATGAAGCACAAACACTCTGTAATACATGCTTAACGCCTCGATAAGCTCCTGCCGCCTCATCTTTATCTCTCGCACCAAAAGCCCGCTGCTCACTTCATCATAAAGTATATCATCTTCATATGCCTCCGTGTCAAAACTCACACTGCCGTCCTCCTCAAAGACAATCGTAAAGACGCCACCGACCTCCTCGGTAAAAAGCACGCAGATTATATGAAGTTCTTCTTTTATCGATTCAGGGATTTGATTGAAATCTTCATTGAAATAATATTTTTTCTCATACGCATTCGCGCCGCACAGCACAGTGCGCCCGACTTTTTCTCCCATCATTCATTCCTCCCACTAGCGTACATACCCAAAAAACTAGGCATATCCGTACACGCCTCTTACCGACACCTCGCCTGCAAATACATACTCCCTGCCACCTTCTGCTCTGTCAACTATCAACTCGCCTTTTTCATTAATGCCCCTTGCCGTGCCTTCATATTCGCCTTTAGGGTCAAGCACCCGTACTTTCTCGTCCATATTCACCAAAAAACTGTTGTACCGCTCCAGCAACGCTGACATATCCTGACTTTTTTCAAACTCCGCATAATATTTTTCAAGATAATACATCGTGCGCCCGATAAGCTTTGCCCTGTTTACTTTTCTTCCCGTCTCGTTAAAAACAGAAGTCGCCCTGTCCGCTATTTCGCCGTCAAACTGTGTCTGGTTTGAATTTATGCCTATGCCAATCACGACATAATGTATGCCGTCAAGCTCCGCGCTCATCTCTGTGAGTATGCCGCAGACTTTCTTGCCGTTTATCACGATATCATTTGGCCACTTTATCAGTGCGCGCGCCGTTTCTGTCCGAAGCTCGTTTACCGCTTCAAACGCCGCAAGCGCCATGACAAGCGTGAGCATCGATGCCTTTTCAGGGCGACAGTCGGGGCGCAGCATGATTGACATGTAAATATTCTCGCCCGCTTCCGACACCCACGAACGCCCGCGTCTGCCAAGCCCTGCCGTCTGGCGGTCCGCTACGACAAGCGTGCCTGACACAGCGCCTTCTTCGCCAAGCAATTTAGCGTCTACGTTCGTAGAGCCTGTCTCTTTTTTGAAAAGAAGGTTCTTTGCCGCCCATTTTGTTTCGACATAGCTCTCGATTGAGGCTTGCGAAAGTATATCACTTTCAGCGTTTTCGATAAGACGATAACCTCTGTTGTTGACTGCCTCTATTTTATAGCCGTCTTTTTCGAGCTGCTTTACTGCTTTCCACACCGCTGTGCGTGACACGCCAAAGCACTCGCACAGATCCTGTCCGCTGATGTAGTCGTCCGCGCCGCGGAGTTTTTTGATTATTTCGTCCTTTTTCATTTTACTGCCCCTGCACCATAGCCTCTATATGCTTTCTAAGCCGAACACGCTAAAAAGGTGTAAAGTCTCGAATATTTCGATAAAACCTTACGCCTCTTTTTTCTATTAACTATATCATTATTTTTATGTCATGGCAAGCGGTTCACACGCAGAAAATTCCCCTTCTTCCCTTCTTCCCCATTTAATCCGCCTATATAAAAAGTAATTCTCAGCATAAATTATATCCGCCGCTCCTCGATTATAGCTCATCAACATACATAATTATATCAATCTCCATACCCCCCGCCTCACACGCCATATCCATGTCGCCATGGTACTTCTCAACTATCCTCCGCACATTGCCAAGCCCTATGCCATGGTTTGCGGCGTCTGCCTTTGTGGTTTCAAGCCGTATGAAATGCCCGCTGACAGTCTCCCTGCAGCTGTTACGCATATTAATAAACAATATCCCTCTGTCAAGCTTTATCTCCACCCTAAGACGCTTTTCGTCGGTCTGCGCCGCCGCGTCTATCGCATTGTCAAGCAGATTGCCGAGCACCACATTCAAATCAAATGAGTGCAAAATCAGCTTTTCAGGTATGTTAATCTTCGTTTCTACAGTGTTAAGCATTTCCTTTGCCCTGCGCAGCTTGTAATTAAGCAGGCTGTCCACGGCGTCATTGCCTGTCGTGGCATACTCGGCGGGATTTTCCATAAAGCCCTGCATAGAGCTTAAATACCTCTTTGCCTCACTCCATTCCTGCCTCTGCAAAAGAAGCTCCAGCGCCAGTATATGATTTTTCATATCATGCCTCAACGCCCTGATGCGTCCCTGCGATTCCATTATTATGTCAAGCTGATTTTGATAAGCATATGTCTGCTGCCTGTATATGCCGCTTTCATGAAGCTGCCTGTAGTTTTCCGCCATCATATGGCAAAGATAAAACACTCCTATATTTATCACAAGCATCGAAACGCATATCAGCGCAGATACAGTATTCCCTGTATTTCCACGCCTCAGGGCGCACAGTACCGCAGCGCTCACTGTCGGAATTGCCGCCGAAATAAGCGTCTGCCCTCTGCCAAGCTCCATTTCTATGTCCGAATATCCGCCATGCGAGGAAATACATCTCATAAGCGCCACGCATATAAGCAGCAAAAACACCTGAAACGAAAACCGAGGGGCGATTTCCATATCCGAAAGCATATACACTGCCACAAGCATACACGCCATATCTATAAAAAATACGCTGAACACAGCCCAAATGCGCCTTTCCCACGCATTGTCGTATAAAAGCATAAGCCCAAATAGACCTGCAAAGCACCCCGCCTCATATGCGGCTGAAACCCCAAAAACTATATACAAGACCGTCGTAATAAGAAAATACGCGCCGTAAGCCCCGTTGAGCAGCGCGCGTTTTCCGTCTTTTTCCGCAAGGAACAGTCCCATAAGCTTTCTTATCAAAAGCACGCGCAGGACATTAACTATCGGTTCAATCACAAAATAATAATTTATATATCCCAATCTCCCATCTCCGCTTTCCGAAATTGTTTAAGCCTGTCTCTGACTGCCTTTCTGTACGGCTTACTTATGCTCAGCACAGTCTTGTCCGCCATTTTGACAGTATCATATGAATATTCGCTGACATAGCGGCGGTTTACTATATATGACTGATGGATAGGCATAAAATCAGCGGGAAGCCTGTCCGCAATACTTTTGAGCTTACCGTAAAATTCCTCCTCGCCGCTTTTTTTGACTATCCTGATTTTTTTGTCCGTGCTTGCAAAATATGCTATGTCACCCGTGGGGATTCTGAACATTATGCCGCCCTTTTTGTATTCAAAGCAAATATCCGCGCTTTTCTGCCGCCTGACGCTCCTTGACAGCGTTTCCGCCAATACCTTGTCCGACACAGGCTTTATCAAAAAATCAAGCGGCTGTACCTTGAAAAGCTGCATCGCATAATCCTGCTTTGACGACACATACACAATCTGCGTCCGCATATCCTCCAGCTCGTCGCGGATAAACCTGCCAACCTCGATGCCGTCCTTCTCCACAAGCTCGATATCAAGAAAAAGCAAGTCGCACAGCGTCCTGTCGCAAATATCGCGCATTATATCCTCGCCCGAATACCAGACTTCAATTTCAACCTTCTCAAAAAACGCCTCGGAAATCCTGTAAAGCCGCTCCTCCAAGTCGGCGCAGAAAACCTTGTCGTCATCGCATATTCCTATTCTATACATTCTGCACCGCCTGACGTATGACATTCATTTCCTGCCTGACAGCTTTTCCCTTATCCATCTCATATACCTCATCGCAGAGTACCTCTATATCCTCTTTGTTATGGCTTGCAAGCAGGATTGTCCTGCCCTCGTCCTTTAGGCGCAGCAAAATCTGTCTTATGTCTTCCACGCCCTGCCTGTCCATTCCGTTCATTGGCTCATCAAGGATAAGTATCTCGGGGGACTCCATTATCGCCTGCGCTATGCCAAGGCGCTGCCTCATTCCCAGAGAATATTTTGAAACTTTTTTACTGCTGCCCGGATCAAGACCTGCCATTTCCATACTATGTCTTATCTCCTCTGCGCCGATTACGCCGCGTATTGACGCCAGATATTCAAGGTTTTTAAAGCCTGTATATCCGCCGAGGAAACCTGGATTTTCTATGATAATGCCTATATTCTCGGCAAAGTCCGTGTCCTTTCCGATTTCTTTTTCGCACACGGTTATTTTTCCGCTTGTCGGTCGCATATAACCAACTATAAGCTTGAACAGCACAGTTTTCCCCGAACCGTTGCGCCCGATAAAGCCGTAAATTTTCCCGCGCTCAAATTTAATACTCACGTTGTCAATCACTGTCGCGCTGCCAAAGCTTTTTGTCACATTTTCAATGCTTATAATCTCATTCATTACTTTTCCTTAATCCTTTCCTGCGCTGCCCCTTGCATAAAGCTGAGCAAAATCAGTATTCCCTGCGCTATGATTACACTAGAGGCACACAGCGTCTTTTGGCTGTCATACCAGTCACTTTGCAGATACATTCCCCACATTCCGCACATGAACGGAATAATTTTGCTGTATTCAAACCCAAGCATAAATGTAAATCCTTCCAATAGCAGCAGCGCTATCGCCGATATGCCTTTCAGCCTTGTCTGTTCCAGCACAAGCATAAATGACACAAGTGTCATAATATGTACACTCCACAGTACGATTATTTTTACGCTCTCTGCGGAAAGCTTTACCGCCATTGCCGCATCGTACACAATGGCGGCAGCAACGAGCGCCTCTCCTGCCAAAAGCCCCGCAAACAGACTGCGTGTAAATTTTCTTCCCCACCATACTAATATACTTCCATAGCGGTAACACGAAAGCCTTTCGATTTCGCGCTGCTTTTTCAGGTATGCGCCTGTAAACATCAAGCATATTCCAATCGGCAAAAGCCACCTCACAAGTTCATACAGCCACAGCTCGACAACCACTCCCGGCATACTGCTCCTGTTTTCCCAAGTCACTCCCCCGAAAAAATCCATCAATGCGCTATCCATAATCTACTCCTTTCCTCACTGCAATAAATGACACTATTGTCATAACTACAATAAGTGCGATTTTAATATAAAGAGTATCAGGGCTGCCGTCTATGCTTATCTTACACCACGCTGCGCCCTTTGTGAGGTGCAGCAGGACTACAGCCGCCATTCCCCACATTCCGCCAAACATCAGATTGCAGACATACAAAATCATTCCGATGAGCATCAGGTAACACAGCATATTCTGAAATACAGAGCCAAATACTGACACAACTGTCATTTTTCTCATGACAGTTTCATACGGGAAACTCATGCCGAATTTTTTCAAAAATACTCCCGACGTGTCTTTCATAAGCGTATATACGGGACTGCTCCAAATCTTTCCGATATATCCGTTGCGAATACCTGTCACAGTCGATACCGCCGAAAAAAGCAGAGTATACGCAAACGCCTGAAACGCGACATAGAGTGCCATTCCCATATTCCACGCGTACCGTTTACACCTGTACAGCACAAGATACAAGCCTTTATTTACAAACGGCGCATCAGAAATTATCAGCATATATCCGAGCGCCCATAAAAATCCTGCCCGCGTCTGACTCTCCGCCACGATAAACGCTTCAAGCACATTGACGGGTTCGCCTGTATATGTTACAAAATGCCAAAAGTCCTCAAGACCTGCGGCAAGAAACGCAAGCCCCAGAAGATACCCCATAATCACGCGCGCACTTGCAAGCTCCTGCAGGAAAGTCTGTTTTGCTATCATTACAGCCTTACTCATCATGGCATCTCCTTTTAAATCCCGCCGCAACTGCCGTAACCGCCGACGCAAGCCACAACAGCTCCATTGCGATTGACAGGATATGTCCGATGTCATCTCCGCGCACAGACATTGACGGCTTTAATATTTTCGGCAAAAAGATATTCATTGTTTCATACAGCACGAAAGGGGCTATAAGCGATACATACTTATTTACGAACCACACGGCAAACGCAAGCCCGACAAGCGCCCACACAGCACCGAACAAAAATCCGAGCACTGTCTTTAGGGCGACCACCGCACCAAAGCCGTATGCCTGCGATATGAGCACCATCTCCGTATCAGCCTCAACCCTGAGCATGTCCACAGCGCTAACGTCCGTTATGCCAAAACAGCCCGCGCCAATACACATGAGCATTACAGGAAGTCCCACAGCCGCGCCGCCTGAAAGCGCTACGCTTATAATGCGTGCCTGAGCATATCCGCGCACGCTCATGCGCGCCAGTATCATTCGATAGTAACCGCTCTCATACTCCTCGCAGAAATCCGATGAATATGCAAGCACAGGAAATAGCGGCAGGAAAACAGTAAATCCCGATGCCGCGACCGCGTTCACGATGATATAATAACTGTCCTGCTTATGGTTAAGCGCCGATTGCGTAACCATATTGTACAAAAACAGCGCGCACAGCCCGCTAAATCCCAGCCAAAAGCCCCAGCCCGTAAGACTTCTCTTTATGTCCTGCAATAAAAATTTTTTGTTCATCAAAAGTATCTCCATATTATATGTTTTCGCCTGTAATTGCGTTTATGCATATCGCCGACGTTCCATTATAAGCCCCTGAAACATACTCGTCAAGCGGCATATAAATGCGCCATATAGGTATAAGTTCAAGCTCTGTCTTATATTCAATCTCATCAGGCTTGGGCGAAGGATTGGGCACAGGATAATAGTTAAGCTCCACTCTGTCATAGGTCATATTTTCATCTGCCTCTATAATGCCGCTGTCAAGGTACTGCTCCAACACTTCAAGCGCCTGCTCAAACGAAATTATCTCTACAGGCTCCTTGTCCTCTATCTTGCCGCAAAATGCGTGAAGTCCCAGTTCTGCGACGCCCTCCTCGGAAATATGTGCGTATCCGTTGGGACAAACTTGTCCAAACCCATATGAATTATGCCCGATATCAAGCTTTATCCTGTCATAGGCGGGCGAAAACCGCATCGTATAAAAGCTGTAGCCAGCGCCTTCATCATAATATATCTCGTCAAACGCAACCTCGCTTATCCCCAATGCCTTTAGCTTGTCCAAAAGTATCTTCTCCGCGTCATTTGCCGAAAAACTTCCCTCGCCCATTTTGTCGGGTGTTATAAGTGTTTCCGTCAGTCCGCTGCCATAAATTGAATGGCATTTCTCAATCAAAGCATTGTCGATATAGCCTGCGCCTGTATGATATGTAAATGATGCCTCTTTGTTTCCGTCGCTGAATTTAAGCGCGCTATGGTCGCCGAAATTTGAGTAAAAGACCGGCTCATCTCCAGTGGTGTTTGATATCTCGACTGACTCCATCTCTTTTCTACACTCCTCGGACATATCCTTTATGTCGGCGCTGTCACTGTCAAGAAAGGCAAGCAGAGTATCTTCGTCAAGCCCGTCGTTTGGCTTCAGCGTGATTTTGTATATGTTTTCGGGAATTGCGGGGACTTCGGCGGATATGTTTATCCTGTTTTCCTTTGTGCCTATCGTGCCTTCATATCTGTATGATGTCTGCGGCGGCGTGTTATCAGCAGGCTGCTCTGTCTGCGGCTGTTCGTGCCTTTTATCTGATGCTACAATGTCCTTAACATTTTGCTCTACTTCCCCCTGCGCGTGCATTATTCCATCGCCCTGCACAGCCTTTGGCGCTTTCTCACAGCCAAAAAGAACTGACGCGCACAAGGCGCATACCGCCGCCATTGGCAATAGTTTCCTTTTCATAAGGTTTTTTCCTCCGTTTTTTAGTTTTTATGATATCTTATTGAATTATAGCATGAGATTTACAGAAAATTTTGCGATTGGCGAAAATTGACTATGTTTTTGGCGAAATTGGCTGACTGCCCTGTTTCCTATGCTGACAAAGCCCGCATTGTACTAAATCATGGAGGTTATGAAATTTGATATTAATTTTTACATTTCACGCGAATGTCAAAACAGGGCAGATTTATAGTGACAATGTTACTCTCTGTGTGGTAGACTTAAATAAAACGGAGCTTGCCACAGATGAGGACAAAAAATATGGCATTGACAAATGGGCGAAGCTTTTTAAAGCAAGGACATGGGATGCGGTAAAAATGTTGGCAAAGGAAGATGTTTATATCAATGAGGCATCTAAGACAATCTATGAATTGTGTGCAGACTTTGAAGTTAAGAAACGCTGCTGGGAGCGGGAAGAATTTGAAGACTATGCAGAGAGACTTGCCGAGTCTGAGGCTAGGCTTGCTGAATCTGAGGCTAAGCTTGCTGAGTCTGAGGCTAGGCTCGCCCAAAAGAATATGGCGCTTGAACAAGCAGAAAAATACCGCAAATGGGCGTTGGCTCACGGTTATAAGGAAGACTAAATAAATGAGGACATCTCTATACTGAAGCGTGTGAATAAAAATCTGCAGACTGGGCTGAAAGTTCTTTGATGAGCTTCCAGCCCTTGCTTGACTGTTGAAAAAAATTCCACGTTTTAATTAAGTTCATCAATATTTGGATTGTCGGATGTCTTACGAAACAGATAGGTTGTTACTTTAGCGTTCTCGAAATGACCAACATGTTCAAAGCAAATAACCGCAAGGTCATTATCGAGCGTTATGCTGCCGCTTACGCCGCCTCTTTCATCGGATGCGAAAGATATTTTTCCTTCCGCCAGACTGCCAATACACGCATCATATCCTATGTCACGAAAAAGGCTGATCTGTATGAGATAAGAACCATCCTCATTCTGTCGGATTTCAAGACTTGGATCACCGTTGTCATCGCAGTATTCCCCTTCATATTTTGGCATCTGCGCATCATTATTTTCTGTCTCAGATGAAACAGCAATCACACTATATCCGTCAAAACAACTATAAGGGTTTTTAATCAATTCAACAGTTGTTTTACGCTTTTGCATGGAATCTGTTCCATCATACCCTGTTTCCAAGTAAGCAGTGACGATTGCTCCATCGTTTGTCTCCTCGTAACTATATTCAGAAATCCAGCCGTAATTCAACGGGCTGGCAGCATCATTTCTATTTACAGGTTCACCTGCCTCCGATGAAAAATCCACTTCTGTATTTGTAAGCGAATATTGAATATAATTTAGCTGAGCCGCACTGATCTGTCCGTTATTTTTCTCCGAAATCATATCTAAATAGTCAAACGATACCCTTGAATTTTGAATAAACCGGGCAATGAAAATTTCTTTCCAGTCCCCACTGCTAACCGAACCCTTATTAAAATTTTCATAGCTGAGCGCTAATTGAGTAATGGCGGTTTTTAAATTGTCTCCCAAGGAAAATTCTGACGGGTATTCATATTTTGTGATTCCCAATGTTTCATAATCAATGCTGTTTGCGGCAGCTATGTCTGCAGAATTGTCAGTGCTGCTGTGAGCAATCAATTGTTCTTCCGACGTATCACTTTCATTCTCAGTTATTGATACATTATTTTGTGTTTCTATTTCTGCATTGTTTTCTTCAATAAATTCTATTTCTTCTATATCGTCCGCCTTTCCAGCATCTTTACATCCTGTAAATAAAGCGCTTATTACAATGCTGCTTAATAAAACACTTAAAATCCTCTTTAACATATTTCGCCCCTCTCTCGAAATTCTAATTTTTAGCGCTTTATTTATATCACAACAGAAAAAATAATAAAATACTACTTTCGCAAACGACATCTTTTTTGCGCAAACGACACAGAACAGCAGATGTCAAATCACGCCAGTCTTGCTTACGTTTAATCAATTGCCAAACCACATTCTCCACTTAAAAAATTCCTTTTTAAACTCATCTCTGCAGGCTCTGCCGACAACTACCTTTAATCCATTACAAAGTGTAACCTCATGGCTTTGCGCCTTTTCGATATATTTTAAATTGACAATATACGACCGATGTATTCGGGAAAAGCCAAATGCGGATAAACTTCGTGCGGCTTCC
Source organism: uncultured Lachnospiraceae bacterium (assembly GCA_947623805.1). Lineage (GTDB taxonomy): Bacteria > Bacillota > Clostridia > Lachnospirales > Lachnospiraceae > COE1. Next base: position 16,317 of record CANQHZ010000061.1, read on the forward strand.
GACATGCGCCCTTCGCAGAAATATTCCTTCCCATCAAGCATAAGGTATCTCAATTTTCTTCCATATGTTTCAACAAGAAGAAGCTCATTCAGATTTATTCCGATGCCTATCCCCGCAGTATCATTACGGAAAATAATCCGATTCTGAATCTTTGTTTTCAGGAAAGAATCAAGAGCCTCACCCACTTCTTCCAAATGCTTCTTGTCTATATACCTGAAAGCATTCACCTTATATCCTGATCTTGCCAGCTCCGTATGGGAAGTCAAAAAACATATTTTGCATTTATTTCCATCATGCATCAGCCGTTCTGCGATTTGAAAACCGTCTTCGCCCTCTGCGAGTTCAATATCCAGAAACAGCAGATCCGTATCTGAATTTTTCATAAAATCTTTTCCATTGCCATAAGAATTAACCTGAATCGGAATATTTTTATCCCTGCAATATTTTTCGATAATACCCTGTATCTTATCCCTCCATACTGCTTCGTCCTCTACAATGCTTATTTTCATGCCTATACCTCCCGTGCGCCTCAGCGCACATTAATTCAATATTTGAAAGTTTGCTTTCAAACTTTTACCTCCCTGGGTATGGCAATGCTGATTTTAAACAGCATTTCTCCGTTTTCCGATACAGTCTCCATATAACATTCGCCGTGATACTTTTTTACTGTCGCAACGATATTTTTCAGACCAAATCCGTGGCTTATTTTGTCCTTTTTTGAAGTCACAAAAAGCTTTTTGTCATTTACCGCTTCATCTGTACTGTTGAGGACGACTATAAATATTTCTTCCGCATGTTCTATGAGTTCAACGTGTATTTTGGGAGCATTCGCTTTTAGCGCCGCCTCAAAAGCATTTTGTAAAATATTTCCGACCAATGTTGTAATGTCAAACATCTCAAGCCGGATTTTTTCAGCCAGCCTTCCTGATACCGTAAATTCTACTTTCTCTTTTTCAGCCAAATACGAATAATAATTTACAATGATGTCAAGGAAGCTGTCTCCTGTATTAATCTTCAAATCAAACTCACTCTGAATATTCCATATCGTATCTATATATTCCTTGGCTTCCTTTGTCTTTTTCTCATTTAACAGTTCCCTTAAAACCCCCATATGATTGACCAAATCATGTTTAAACCGCCGTACAGCCACAGATTGCTGCAGCTGGTAGTCGTATTGCTGTTTCTGCATATACATAAAAGATTGGAGTTCCCTGTTCTGCCTGTCTGACAATACATTTTTCACAGCCAGACTGAGCGTGAGAAAAACAGAATAGATTGCGCCTGTTATGCTGATAAAAAATACTGCATATGCGTCCCAGCCATACATGGTATGATTTTCGTTAAAGGAAACAAAGACAAAATTGTAAAACATTTGAAAGATACTTCCCTGAATCAAAAGCGCAAGCTTGTATTTTAACCCTATATCACGCAAATAAACTTCATGTTTCCTTAAAATCCGCCAATAAACTAAAAGATATATGAAAAATGAGAGAAAATAGGCAGGTTCCATCCACCATGCAATATTTGCGCCGGTAATTCCTCTGCCTATCATTACAACCTGTATCAGCATAACGCTGAATGTATCTATTATCCCGGTAAAATACATTATGGAAGCGCTCAATATAATTAAACGGACTAAACTGTCCTCAAAGAACAGAATAATGGAAAACACACTCCAAAGGATGTAAACAATCGGAGAATTGACATCATAATATGCGCTCAAAGCGCCTGCAGACAGTACGATTATCATAGAAGCGCCAGCAAAAAGCTTGTTTTTTCTGGGATTGATCCTAAATCCAAAATAAATTATGAATAAATATATTAGATAATTTAATATGTTATCTACAATATAAATCATATCTTTTTACACTTCTCCTTAAAGGCAAACGGGCTATTGCAGATTAAAATAGCGCCACTAAAACCGCCTGCCAATGTATTTATTGTCGCTGATATGTGCTGCCAAATTTTATTATATACATACAATCAGGTAAACACAAATTATAATTTTTTATAAAGCTTTTTCCAGTAGCAGATTTGCATAAAGATTTGATATTAATTTTTACATTTCACGCGAATTTTTACATTTCGATTGGACAGAGGCAATTAAATATGATATAGTGCGTATGTTGCGCGACATTTTCTTATATTAAGAAGGTGCATTTGGGGTTTTTAAATGCACCTTCTGTCTAAAATAAACTCGAAAGGACATCATATTTAATGGCAAAAGAAAATTTATCTTCAAAAGAAAGCACTTCTGTTACCTATGAAACAGCAACAGGCGAAATTCCCTTCAATATGACAAACGACTATATGTTCCGCGCCGTATTGCAGAAGAACAACCGCGTTTTGCGCGGGCTTATCAAAGCGCTGCTGCATTTGTCAGAGGATGACATTAAAGAGGTCAGGATTACTAACCCGATAATTCTGGGAGAGTCTATTGACTCAAAGCAGATGTGGCTTGATGTAAATGTCATTCTCAATAATTCCATAATCATTAATCTTGAAATGCAGGTTGCAAACCTGTTCAACTGGCGAAACCGTTCTGTGTCGTATATATGTCGTTCCTATGACAACCTGAATAGGGGTGGGAAATATAAAGATGCCAAGCCTGTCATACATATTGGCTTTCTTGATTTTTCACTGGAAGGAGCAGAGCCTGAATTTTATGCTACATATAAGCTTGCAAATGTCAAAACAGGGCAGATTTATAGTGACAATGTTACTCTCTGTGTGGTAGACTTAAATAAAACAGAGCTTGCCACAGATGAGGATAAAAAATACGGTATTGATAAATGGGCGAAACTTTTTAAATCAAAGACATGGGAGGCGTTAAAAATGTTAGCGGAGGAAGACGTTTATATCAACGAGGCTTCTAAAACAATCTATGAATTGTGTGCGGATTTCGAAGTTAAAAAACGCTGTTGGGAGCGGGAAGAATTTGAGGACTATGCCGAGAGGCTTGCCGAGTCAGAAGCTAGGCTTGCTGAATCTGAAGCCAAGCTTGCCCAAAAGGATGCAGCGCTTGAACAAGCAGAAAAATATCGCAAATGGGCGTTGGCACACGGTTATAAGGAAGACTAAATAAATGAGAATATCTCTATACTGAAGCGTATGAACAAAAGTCTGCAAATTGGGGCTGAAGACTCTTCTTTGACGAGTTTTCAGCCCTTGTTTGACTGTTTCATACAATCCATTTTTGCCATTATCTTACTTAATCGCCACAGACTCCGCCCTTGTTTTGTAAAACACCGCCCTTGAAACCTTACTTTTTTCCAAATATCCGTTTGCCTCAAGATTTTGAAGCACCTTCCTGCGCAGATAGGTCGAATTGCTGAGTCCGAGATACTCTGCAATCTCCAAAACTTTCCGCGCCTTATAATAACAGAAAGACAAAACCCTTCCGTCAAGCTCCGTACCGTTCGGCACAGGCACATAATCAAGTCCCGGAATGCTGCTGTCCTCAACTCCGCGATCATATGTCAAATCAGGAAGCACTAACGTAAAATGATCTGATGAAGAATATATATATATGGCTTATGTGGCAAGTCAGCCTCCATATATTCCTCCGTTATTTTGTCAAAGCCTGTTCCCGCAGCTTCCATTACATTACAGGCAACAAGCACATTGGATATCAATTCATTTCTTCTTTTGGATATGACACCTGACAAATCATAAGTTTTCCCCAGCTTTCCTCCTCTGTAAAATCCCCCTGGCGACGATATCTCCAATCTGTCTTTTAAATTGCGAGTGATAAGAAAAGCGTCCATTGGTTTTCTCCCAACAAACGCTTTCCTGCCTTAAATGACTATTTTGTTTTACTGTTGTCTGTTTTATATACTGAAATCAAACCTGCTGCCGCTCTCCGTGCTGCCCTCTGCCCGTATTTCGTTCCAGTCCACCGACGCGATTTTTTTCATCAATTCGTCCACGCTTTCGGCTTCCACAACCGTGCGCTTTGTGTCGGCGTTCGTCTTGGAATAACGGTCTGACGCTTTTTCTTCCAGACGCTTTTCGCGCTGTTTCTTCTGTGCCTGCTTATCCTCCGCCTTTTTCTGCGCCCGTTTTTCTGTCCTTGCTTCTTCAAGCTGTTCCCGCAGCTTCCGTCCGGACTTTACAAGCTCCGCGAAAATATTGGTGGAGCCGTCATCATTGAAAGAAATAGCGATCTTGTTTATTCGTGTATCTGCATTTTCCCCTTTTTTGCCAAAAGCGGACGTATAGCCAAATTCACGGTTAATCTGCTCTGACATACGGAGTGCGCCCTGTACGCCTTTCATTTTTTCGGCAGCATACTTTTCATCGGATGCCATTTTCTCTATTTCCTCACGGGACAGCATAACGGAAACTTCCTTTGTGCTGTGGGAGAGGACTTCCTTTGCATCCTTGTCGGAATTGTAAACGAGGAACTCCATGTTGTCATAGGATTTATTCAGCTTGTCAAGATACGCCTGCGCCTTTGAGGATAGCTGCGGGGCATCCG
>CANQHZ010000062.1 GCA_947623805.1 uncultured Lachnospiraceae bacterium
TCATTTATGTAATTGATATAAATATCACGCCAATCATTAACATCATTATTTTCAGATTTTACTACCTCTGTATCTGCATTACCGCCTTCACTGATTATTTCAAATCCAAAAACGCCCAGCTTATCATCTTCCGAAGTCAGATGCAAATTCCAAGATGTACCCACAAATTCATGAATATCATACGCATAAATATTATTTTCATCAATAAAACCACCCTTGCTGTGAACCACATCTGTTATATCATCTGGTATTCCCAATACGGCTGTATAGGACAAATCAAAATCTCCTTCATTCATCTCTGTCAATATACAATTCATTTCGCCATCGCTGAATCCATTGGCGTAATTTCCACTTTCTGTAATATAATAATAGTTCTCTTGTGACATATCACAGTATTTTACTTCTTTTCCCTGTCCGTTTGGCGCATCATTCTTCCAGTCGCCCCAAAACACATTATATCCATCATATTGGCTGGTTTCATAATATACCCCATACCCGTCACGCATGCCATTAGAATAGTCCCCACAATAAAAATAATGTTCTGCCCCTTTTTTATATATGCCGATGCCTGTTCCTGACTGCATATCTGTCTTATACAAAAGATAGATATATCTATCGCTGTCCATTTTCTGCACAATGTCATTTACCTCGTCAGACTTGTCTAGCTCAATCAATTCCTCCCAATTTTCCAGATTCATCAGCCTGTATATATTTTGCATGAGTTCAGGATTATCAATCTGCTCATATGCTTTTGGAAATTCTACTTTCGATGCCTTATCCGCATATTTTTCTTCTAAATCCTGTATTTCGTCATATCGCTGCTGCTCTGTAAGAGAATTTATGTATTCCTGCAGAAGTTCTTCAACCCCTGACTGTATATCATTATCGTTTCTATCCAGCTCCAAAAGTCTGTCATATGCATTCAGAGCTTCATCATACTGTTTATTGTCGATATATTTTTGCGACTGCTCCATATATGCAGATATAAGACTGTCCTCAATCCGTCTGCTGTCAATTTTTTCATACGCTTCTTCCAAAGTTTGTATTGACAGCTCTATATCTCCCATTCCCTGATATGTTTGCGCCTTCCCTATATATGCGTCAATATTCTTCGGATCTATCGCAATCGCCTTGTCAAACTCCACCAGCGCCTGCTCGTAATCCTGTTCCTCCAAATATTTCTGCCCCAAGTCTAAATGCCTGTTTATGCGGTTTGTCGGCGTGTTATAGATGCCTATGCCTATTGCTACTGCTATGATTATAATAATCAAAACAGCTATGCCCAGTAATTTGCCTTTCCTTTTCTTAGCTTTTTCCATATCATATATCTCCCTAACATTCTTTATGCAATTAATATTTACCTTTTGCTAATAATACCTTACCGCTTTTCCTAAAATCAAAACATTTTCAGTATTCTTTAAGCCCAAAATAGACTCTCCGTCAATCCTGTTAATGGCAATAACATCTTCACCCAGACAGGTAACTCTAAATAATCCTTTATAATTGCCCATGTCTCCCAGAGTATCCACAGTGTCCAGCAATACCTGCCCTTGTTTTTTATCAGCATCCCATTTTTTTATATCATATGCCCCTTGAAAAATTGCAAATGCATCCCCTGGTGTATCTCTGCCACTCAGCATTCCCCAACCAATTACATACTCAATTTGAAAATTCTCCATAAACGTCAATACATAGATAATCCCATTATTATTATCTCCGCTTACCCATCTGCCATTTAGCATTTCTTCATCCGCCTGCCAGCTATCCTTATTAATTGATGCACTGCAAGGTATTTCAAAAGAACCATATGCTCCTGCCGCAATTTCATATGTGGCAAAACACAATACTGGATAGCCATCATCCAAATAGAATGAAAAATCTTCAATGCCATATTCAGATACAATGTCACAAGCTTGTGACGCTATCGAATGATATGTACTATTATACCAATCATACATGTATTCCATAACGGCAAATTTCAGATACGCCAGTGTTATGTTCGGCTCAAAGCCATATATATCCTGCAGATTTACAGGTTCACCTGTTTCAAGAGAAAAAACCATGCCTGAATAACTTATATTGAACACACCTCCCATAAACCATTTTTTCGTCCATTTTATGCTTATGTAGTTTTCATCCTGATAAGTTACCTCCGCATCTACAGTATTAAAATATGGATATTCTAATGTTGGTGGATGGTCATACACATACATTTCTTGAATTTGCTCTTTTGTTCCTTCATTTTTCAAAAAATTATCGTAATGTACATCCTCTATGTATTTATTTATTTTCTGCACAGACTTTTTTCTACTGTCAAGATGCACCAGATCATAATATATATTCACCCGAATGTTACCATCTTCATCTCTTATAGAGTCATCCATTCTCTCTATTTTATACTCAATATCCCTATAGCCCAGTTCCCAAAGCCTGTCAAACAAAACCTGCTCGTCAGTTTTTTCAAGACCGCTTAGTAATATTTCTATTGCTTTTTCTTTGTCATCCTGCAGGCAGTATATTTCAGCCAGTCCCAAATAGGACTCCTGTAAAACATCAGCAATACTGCCATCATCTGCATCAATATCCAGCAATTTATAGTATGCCTCTATCGCACTTTCATAATCGCCTATATTTTCACAAACCTGCGCCTTACCTATGTATGCGTCTACATTCATCGAATCAATTGCAATCGCCTTGTCAAACTCTACAAGTGCTTGCTCATAATTCTGTTCCTCTAAATATTTCTGTCCCAAATCCAAGTGTCTGTTTATACGATTGGTCGGCGTATTGTAGATGCTTATGCCTATAATGACAGCCATAACTACAGCAACTATTATTACAGTTACAGCAATCCTGTTCTTCATTTTCCCTTTTGCTTTCATTTCAGATATGCTCCTTGTGCATGTTACTATTTTATGCCTGCTGTACATACATGTGATTTAATTTAATAATTGCCAATTTTGATATTATCTTTGTAATCAACGCCACGGGGGAGTATTTACACAATAAGAGTCCATATTGTCAGCATCGCCCATGGTCATTGGCTCTCTATACCGAGTATCTTCTTTCCATGTACTATCTGGACGCCATTCACCATTCTCATTATCGCAGTTGGATCGCTTATAATGCCGACCAGTTCCATCGTCAATTTCATGTATTACTGCTATCCCATTTTCAAATTCTTCCTGCATAGTTTTGTAAGAATAATAATAATCGTCATCTATTCTTTCCTCTTCACATATTCTAATCCCATCAAACATATCCTTTTTAAATTGTCCTTTTTCATACTGGTGAAAAACCGTTTTATGGTCTTCTTCAACATATTCACTATCCCTATAGCAAACATAATCTCCATTAAAACAATAATTTTCTGTCGAGCATAGCATATAACCATTCCTATTATGCAAAATAGTATCAGCATCCATTATTAAATAGTTACCTTCATTTTCTTTCCGAAACCAATGGCTACTTACCATCCCTCCCATTCCACTCTCTGGCAAAAAAACAAACTGAAATCCTCCCCATCTATCACTTGATTTCATAGTATTATAATCAATATATATATGATAATTTTCATATAAAGTTTTTATATCAATAAATTTTTCTTTATCCGTTTCGCTTACAATATTATTCCTTTTAGCTATTTCATAAAACTCATCACTCCATAAAATATCTACTGCATCCATATAATTATTTTCCAAGCAGGCATTAATTATATCCTCAAACTTACCTTTTATACCATCATCCAACACAAGTGTCGGATAACCTGTTTCTTCATTTTCTACAGGTAATGCCTCAGGCGTTTCATCTTTAGCTGTGTTTTCTATCTCATTTTCAAGTGTTTCAATAAGCTGCAAAATCCTATTATCTTTTGTCTTTTCATATCCCCTTTTCAGTATCTCCAGCATCTTATCTGTATCATACCTGTATATTTGCTCTGCAAACAGATAAATACTGATTACATTTTCTATGTTACTTTGCAGCTCCATTTCGTCTAATCCTTCAATAACAGATAATGCCCTGTCATAAAGTGCAAGGACTTCTTCTGTGCTACTATCCATTGTCAAATATGCCTCTATACTGCCTGTATATGCCTGTATACATTTTTCGTCTATTGCAATCGCCCTGTCAAACTCTACTAACGCTTGCTCGTAATTCTGCTCCTCTAAATATTTCTGCCCTAAATCCAAGTGTCTGTTTATACGATTAGTCGGCGTATTGTAAATGCCTACACCTGTTGCTACTGCTACAGCTACCACAACTATTAAAAATATTTCTGTAAATTTTTTCATAATCTATACTCCTAGCAAAAACAAGATATATCTTTAAGACTATTTAAGTAATATTATCCCTGTTTGTTTACATATGGCATTCTTTTACTTTCCTTTTCATCGGGTTCACCATTCTATAATTTTGATTAAATAAAAATGACTTCGAAGATAATTAAATCAATGTCTATTAATACGATTCATAAATATCATAACGAACTTCCTGTACAACCCCATCTAGGAAAAACGCATTCATAGTAAGTTTCTTTCCGTTTTCCATATGAACTAATAAATCTGCTAGCTTATCATAATCAAAATCATCATCAATTTGAACAGGTGTTTCGTAAATAGTTTCCGAATAACTAATATAACCCGCTTTATATGACATACTATAAGCATTACACGTTGCATTAACCCCAGAGTTTTTATTAATTTCATTATTTACTGTTTTGTCAACAAATGAGGACTTTTTGATTAAATCCACACCAATTTGTGCGCACCATTCTTCATAACTATCTTCCACAAATATTGGTAAATCACACCAAGATTCTCCCAATTGTAATGTATCTGTTATTTTACCATTCAATTTTCTTATCCATAACATAGATTTTAACCATTTTGTATCATTGTAGAATTCGTGATATTCAAAAGCGAGTGCCCATGCACGCTCACCTATAGGATAAGCTAAATCTAAACAGTTATAAATAGTACCATCATCATTTAGTCCAACAGATATCTCTACTTCTCCCTTTAAATTCTGAAGCTTATTTCTATTCCACCCCCTCTGCATCGCATATTCAAGATAAGAAGAATATCCTGCCGCATTAATTACCTCATTAAAATGTGGTCCCAATAAATCATAACCAAGTACCTTAATATCCCCAATATCAAATGACGGAATACATGACGCAAATTGTGATTTCATCCGTTCATCCTTTGTCAACTCATAACCATCCTGCAATGCTTCAAGCATCTTATCTAAATCACCAATGCTTTTATATGCCTGTGCTTTTCCTATGTACGCTTCCACATTCATCGGATTTATCTCAAGCACTTTGTCAAACTCGGCAATAGATAGTTCATAGTTCTGTTTCTCTAAATATTTCTGTCCTAAGTCTAAATGCATCTGTTCCTGTTCTGCATACATCAGTATTAAACTATCTTTAATCTGCTCATTGTTTGTTTTTTCATATAATTTCTCTAAAGCCTGCACTGACGTATCTATCTCACCCATATTCTGATATGCCTGCGATAACCCTAAATATGCGTCAACATTCATCGGATCTATCTCAATCGCCTTATTGAACTCCACAATAGCCAATTCGTAATTCTGCTCCTCTAAATATTTCTGTCCCAAGTCCAAGTGTCTGTTTATACGGTTTGTTGGCGTATTGTAAATGCCTACACCTGTTGCTACTGCTACAGATACCACGACTATTAAAAATATTCCTGTAAATTTTTTCATAATCCATCTCCATTTCCTGTTTTCTATGAAAAACTTTTTATTTCATTCAATTTCATATTCCTTTGCCAAAAATTCCCGTATCTTTTTGCCTTTTGTCCTGCGGTATATGATTGATGCCGCAAACAACACCACAGATACCAGAATCAGGCAGATCCCTATAATAACAAGTGTCATTCCACTCATATATAATCACACTCCTTTATTTTTCTAGCCATCCGCCATCTTTCAATTCCTGAACCATGGTGTCAAGCATATCCATTTCCATATCCTGCCCGCTTTCTGCGTACTTTTCCTTTGCCTGACTGTAATACTCCATCATCCTGCCATAATCTCTGTCCGCATTTTCCTTCATCTGCTGTTTATCAGCTTCAAGAAACGCAAGTCTTTTATATATTTCATAGCGTTCCGGATAGTCCTGTGAAAGCTCTGTCAATACTTCCTGAGCTTCGTCAAATCTGTTTAAGTTTTCATATATAATTGCTATGTTCTGCCTAATCTGGTATGTATCATATCCGCTCTCATAGACATTTTGAAACATTTCCAAAGCTTTATTGTAATACTCATCAGCATATGCCATGTCAATGCGTGCTTTCCTTGCATATGCGTCCGCTAAATATTCCGTCATAGCCAAGGCATCAATGCTGTCATACTGGCCTATATTCCCCTCCAGTAGGGATATTTCCTCGTCTATATTCGCTTCTCCCATATTCCTGTATACATCAACACAAAGAAATATTGCGCGCTTTTTCATGTCCGCATCTTCTGTCATTGCTATTGTCTGCCGCAGGTTTGCAGAGGCATCCTCATACCTGCCTTCTGCGTTAGCTATTTCACCCTGTACCATATATGCAGCATCCTCTGTGATGCCTTTTTCTATTCCCTTTTCCAGTTCTTTCTTGGCTGCTTCTACTCTCCCAAGCTTCGCCAGAACAATGGCATAATCCCTGTAGAACAGTCCGTTTCCGCCATAATACTGCAGGGCTTTGCCGATATACAGCTCTGCATTTGCGTAATCATCTATCTCATAATAGGCATTGCCAATAATATAATGCAGATTGGCATATTTCTCCTTATCCGCATCCTGTTCCTGCTCAAAAGGTATGGTATTAAGGTATTCTTCGCCTTTCTGAATACATCTCTCATATTCATGGCTCTGATATAGTACCTGCATTTCCCTCTCATATGCGTCTATTCTTTCAGAATAAAGCTCTTTCGCCTGTGATAAGCATAAAACGGCGCCGTCATAATCAAAACTGCCAGCAAGCTCCTCCGCCTGCGATATCAGCTTGTAATATTCGCTGTTTTTCTCAAGCTCCATCCTGTAAAATCCTGTAAATACCAATAAAATGCCTAAAAACAGACTCGCAAAGACTGACAGACGAATACACAGCTCTTTCCTGTGCATTCTGATATACATGATATCCAGTTTATAGCAGCTTCGCACAGCCTTTAAATATTCCATGCCGTTTGCATAGCGCTGTTCTGGCATTAAGGCTGTCATTTTTTTCAAAACCTGCAAAAAACCTTCACTGATTTTTACACCTGTTTTTTCCAGAGGCGTTATGTTGGAAAAGTCCGCCAATGGCTTTTTTTCTGTCAACAGGTAATATAGTGTCATTCCTAAACTGTATATGTCCGAACGCGCATTAATGCCCCGTCCAAAAGCACTTGTATAATCAAAATGCTGCCCTTTAGTATTTCGCATTGCTACCCTTTTTCCTGTACCAACTGCGCGACTCGGGGACATTGCCGTAACTTCTGTATTGCCGCTACGATTGGGCGACATTGCTGTAACCTCTGTATCGCTTTGGCTGTCGGACGACATTGCTGTAACTTCTGTATCACTTTGGCTGTTGAACGACATTGCTGTAACTTCTGTATTACTTTGGCTGTTGGACGACAATTCCGTAGGCATTGTATTTCCACGCCGTTCACTGCTTGTCGTAAAATCATCCTGAATACTATAGTTATTTGTAATTGATGCATACATTTCTGCATCTGTATACTGTTCAGGCGGTGAAAAGCCTAGACTTATCCCTACAGCGGATTCTTTGCCATTGCTTATCGCAAGTGCAATGTTAAAATCTATCAGGCATACATTCCCATCACTTGTAAGCATAATATTGGCCGGTTTTATGTCGCTGTGAATTATTGGCGGTTTCTGACTATGCAGATACGCAAGCGCCTCACCTAGCTGTTTTGCCCATTTTAGCACTATTTTCTGATTAAATTTGCCGTGCCTTTTCACAGCGCTTTCCAAATCTTCCCCGTCGATATAATCCATTACCGTATATACGCCATCGTCTGTTTCTATAAAGTCATACACTCTCGGCAAATATGGATGTTTCAGCTTTTTTAGGATATCTGCTTCCTGCCGAAGGTCAATCATTCCGATTACATCATCCTTTATTTTTTTCACCACAACATCCGTATCCAATCTTAAATGCCTTGCTCTATAAACAATTCCTCCTCCTCCAGAGCCGATTTCCTTTATAATTTTATAAGTGCCTCCTATTACTGTTCCTTCTTGCAATATTTCACTCATTCCCGTGTACTCCTTGCTCAGAGCCATGCTATTATCACTGCAGGCTGCCTGCCAATTATTTTACGGGCACACCGATACAAGCAGCATGGATAAATTGTCCCCTGCCCCGTTTCGGTACACCCTCTCCCTGATTTTTCCTGTCACCGCCGTACCACTTTTCCATGACATGCTTCGAAGCTTTGACAGTAAGTAACGCTCGCCACAGTATTTATAAATTCCGTCACTGCAAATTAAAAAAAATGTCTTTTTTATTATCGTACCTATAAATATGTGCGGCATAAGGCTTTCCTGTACCCCAACCGCCTGTGTCAGTCCGCCATCCTGCGCATCCTTTGACACATCATCTGAAGTAATAAGCGCGCAATTCCTCCCATGACAACAATACAGTCTGCTGTCGCCTACATTTACGACTGCGTATGAGTCGCCCTGAATCAACAATAGGCACAGTGTAGTACCCCCTAGTTGTCCCAATTCACAATACATCTGATAAATATTCTTGTTTATCGCAAAAACTTCCGCTTCCAGCTCGCTGACCGCATCCGCGAATGGCATAGCTGCGATACAGCCTCTGATTTCCTTCCACCATTTTTCCAAAATACATACTGCCGTCTGGCTGGCAAGCTCTCCCTTGTAATGCCCTCCCATGCCGTCAGCTATTACAAAAAGTCCAGCGTTTTCAGTATTATCCGCAAATATTGCATCCTGATTTTCAAGACGGCGCAGTCCTGTTTCGGATAATGATATAATATTCTGTATCAAATCTTATCTCCCATCATCGCTGTCAATCAGCTCCACGCTATATTGATACTTACCCATCTTTATTTTCCCGCCGCTTATTATAGGTCTTTCCTCATCTGTTGACAGATTTATGCCTTCATAATATGTACCATTTCTGCACTCAATTCTTTTCAAGTACATCAGCCCTCCACGCAATAATATTTCACAATGTCTTGATGAAACCTCATTATCATCATAGATACAAATATCCTGAGAGCTGCTGCGCCCAATTTTAACAGCATCCCTAATTGGAGCCTCATATATTTTATTTGGATTATCCAGATTACGCAGCACTATTCGCTTTTTATGCCAAAATTTCTTTTCAGAATCGCCCACATAATCCCCTAAGTGCTTTTTCTCTTGGCTTCTGGTATTTTTATTCATGACAGTAAGAACAGTGTTTTTTATCGGCTGCGGTATTTTTCTGGTCAATGGCGTATCAGGAATATCGCCTTTATTCTTTCGCATAAGCAACAGCAAAATAACAACCATTGCTATCAGCACTATGATGATAAAAAGCATAAGGGCAATAAGAATCCATACATATATCGGAATTTCCCCGTCTTTTTCTATGTTCTCATCATTGACCGACATATTTATTGATTCTGGACCTATGCTCGGCAAAGAATCTGCCGTTTCTTCTTCCGTTTCAGACTCTGGCTCTGGCAAAACCGCGCTTCCGTTTCCAAACGGCATATCCACACTGGTTTTTAGCTCAACATCCCCTTCTGCCCCGCCAAGCTTTAGCAGAAGGCTTTTATTGCTTCCGTCTTTTAATGCCTCATCTGGCGTAAGCTTTATGCAGATGCCTGTCTGGTCTGTCATAATGGCATTTACGATGTCGCCACTGGCAATGCTTCCGTCCATATAAAAATAATCTGTTTTCGCCGCTCTTGAAAACGAAAACAGTGTTTCAAGCTGCTGCGCATTATTTTTACGTGGTATCCCCACTGTATATACGGGATATTGGCTACTTTCAACATATCTGCATACTTCATCATTTGAATAGCCGATATAATTGTCGTCAGCCCCGTCAGACAAAATAATAATCCTCCTGCACTCATAAGTGTCTTCCGCTTTAAGCTCAGATACTGCATTGTACAAAACATCACTCAGGTAAGAATCCTGATCGTTGTAATCCATACCGTCTACTGCGCTTTCCAACGCAGAATGGTCGCTAGTATAATCACAAAGGCATTCTGTTTCTTTTGAAAATGTGCATATTTTAATCAGTTCATTTTCATTTGAATTTGATATTATTCCTTTTAATATTTCCTGAAAATCCACACGGTTTTCTTCCGGGATGGATATTGAATTGTCCACCAGAATTAAAGTCTTCATAAAGGAATTCATCTGTGCAAATGATGCCGATGAAATCTGCTCTGTACGGCATACTGTATTTCCGATTTGTATGGCAGGCTCTGGCGGTAGCTCCGAAATCCCCTTTACAAAAATGTATATATTGCCTTCATATACATTTGTTTCCAGAATTTTGGCATCTGCGGCATATGCCGTCGATGATGCCATCAGGGTGACAAAAATACCCAACATCACTGCCAACATTGTCAATCCTTTAATTTTTCTGTTCATATACTCCCCCTTGGCTGCCTTTTTACTCATATTTTCATTGTCAAAGAAACGCTTCCGCATTTCTGCTTATCTCATATTCAACAGCCTCATACTGCTCCATGCAATAATTCGCCGTTTTATACAGCTGCTCAAGCCATACTTCAACAGTGTCAATGCTATGGCAGATTTGATCTAGACGCTGTTTTATATTGCATCCATTTATATCATCAGACATTCCACTTTTCAGTCTGTAAATCTGCTTATTTACGGATTTTGCTTTTGTTTCTAAATTACGCAATGCAAAATTTGCATCCCGTATTTCGCGACAGTTTACATATATTTTTGACATTGCTGTCCTCCTACTCCTTTGGTGCTTCTTCAAGCGACTTAAACACATCACGGCTTATGTCATACAGTTCATCTGCAATCCTTTTGACTTTGCAGGACATTTTATCTATCAGGTCATTTATGTCCTCTGTTTCGTCTGAAATCCAATGCTCATTGACTAATGCCTGATACCGAAGCATTCCTGTGCGGATATTTATAAGTTCATCCTCAAACTGCCTTAGCTTTCTTATTTCTGCCATAAGCTCATTATATTTCTCATCATTATTCATATACCCAAACCCATTACACCCCGATACCAGACACATTAAAACTTAATATAGCGGCTGAAAACCTGACGTGTCATTATACTCTATCTCTACGATTACAGCCACATATGTGCTAAATTTCCCGTCAGATGTCGAAATTTTCACCGTCGTGCTCCCAGAACCTACCGCTGTCACGCTTCCTGCTCCTGTACTGCATACGGATGAATCCTGTGGCTCAAACAATAAATCTTGCGTACTGTATCCGTCCGGTACGGAAAGGATTCCTATTGGCATAGTTTCTCCTTTTGAAAGGTACAATGTCTGTGATGCGGTCTTGATAAATCCAAAAACTATCTCCTCAAATTCAAAAATATTGTATTCATCATATGCCTCTCCGTTTTCGTCCGTTGGTTTAGTTTCTACCTTTTCCTTGCCCCTCGTACATTCTTCTACAAGTTGCCCATCTTCCCAGTGAAAACGCTTATTAATTGGGCTGTTTTCAGAATTCCATACAGTTTCTGAAGCCTTTAGTTTTTTATCAATATCCGTCATTACACAGCCGTCCTCATTCACAGCCCATCGCAACGGTACATATAAATATATGTCAGTACATTTAGGGCCATTGCTGAGAAGATCATAATCAGTATTACCTATTGCAACTACACCCGAATACACTTTTACATTTGCAAGACCTCTTCCAAGACAGCAAAGCTCCGCTTTAATTCCTGGCTCTACTGTAATAGTGGTGTCAGAATGAAAATCAAATTGGGAATTCTGATTTTCCACAGATTTCGCAAACCCTTTCCCATTCTCATAATTCACCGCAGCAACAACTTTTGAAGAATATGTAAGCGTCACATTTCCATCAAAGCCTAAATTTGCTATAAGTGAAATATTTACATAAATCGGCGTAGGACCTAAAGCAGCTTTTATGGTTCCCAAAGGCACTTGTGTGGATTTATGAGCTGACATACTATATTCTGTTTTTATGCTGTCCCCAAAAGACAATGTTGCATTAGCTTTTTTCAATCCTTTTAAAATTCCAAAATCTACATCTGTACTGACCGTAATATCTGAAATAGCAGCGCTTATTGAAATTCCATCTTTAAAGCTTGCGTTAAAACTTACATTATTGCCGTCTTTTTTTATTCCCGTGAGTATGGCTTTAGCATTATTTGATACCGTGGGATGCTCAGCCATTATCGGCTGCGTTCCATGCCTGTAATCAGCAAATGCAAGAAGCGGCATATCAGGCGTGTCCGCTTTGCTGATTGTCACACCCTCAGCCGGCTCTATATCAAGCACTGTAGCTTCATAAGTACCCGATACCTGAATTTCCTCATATATGTCCTCCATGCCTGCTTCCTCATATGTGATTTGATTTTCAGATACGGAACTTACTTTAATTCCATATGCAGGGCTTTCCTCAGAGGGTTTGACATATATGATATCTCCCGCCTGATATGAAGTACCATCTCGCACTATTGCCGTAATACCGTCGCCTTTTAGAGTGACTGCCTCAGCTTCAGCCTCTTTTACGCCTTCGTTGTATGTATATTCAAATTTTTGTGGCAGCACTAAATCGGCAGCATAATTATAGGCATATGCCAAAATCAGTGTAGCATCTGCCTCTGTCAGGCTTGCATCAAAAGCCTGCTCATCTACGCTCGCAATCCTGCTAACAAAGAAATCTGTAAGATTATCTTCTGTTACCTCCATGCCTGTATCACAACTGTTAAGCTTGTCTATACCTATGGCACGTACAGATGTTTCTATTGCGTACCGCCATGTCGCTCCATCGTCAGGGTGGAATTCACCTGTTTCAGGCAAAATTCCCCATTCAGCACACGCCTGAATCTCATCATAACAAGCGCTTTCGGAGCTTACATCAGAATAAAAATCCTGAGTGCTTTCACATGTGTTATAGCCAAATTTATCTCCCAAAAGACCTGTCCATTCCCTTTTTGTCAGACTGCCATTCATTTCTGCTGTTTTTGAAGTCTCCTGACAGCCACATAATGTGACTGCCAGAAGTAGCAGAGTTGACAGTAGAAAAACTATTTGTTTTTTCATATATGTCACTCCTACAAAGAAATACTATGTAAATTGATTTGCATTTGAAACAAGCTTAATCTCCCCTCCGTGTTTTTTTAGGTACTCATTACGCAAAAATGTTGCATAATTTTCCACTACTTTATAATAATCTTCAAATCTAGGTTCCATACCCTGTATTTTATTTCTAATTGTAACTGCGGCATCACTCTCATAATCACCTTCAAGGCTCTTGATTAAATTCTGAATTTCATGAAGTTTATCCAACAATTTATTATTATGATCGTCAATTTTTCCTGCCCATTCTCCAAATTTTCCATAATTTGCATAAAATTCTTCCTGCATAATTTTTTACTCCTCTCTATCTCTTGCTCCTAATTTCATTAACGGCTTCCTGTACTTCATTTATATAACTTGTTGCTGCATACCGCAAAAATTCAGCATATTCATGCATAAGTTCTTTCATCTTATTAAATTCAGGCTCAAAACCTTCCACCTTTTCACGAAGTGCAGTTGCATCATCCCCCCTGTAGTCTATCGTTGTCAACTCCTCCACATCCTTAATAAGGTTCTGGTATTCTGTATAATACTCTCCAGCCTTATCATCGACCTGACTTGCTATCTTACGTAAATTTTCTGGTGTTACTTTAATACTCTCCATACTTCTCTCCTTTCTGATTGCATTAAAGCTCTCAGCGGTCATATCGTTTTCCTATTATGCCGCCATTGTTTAATAGTTACTTTTTAAATCAACATCAGCTTTGAACCATTTTTCAGATGAAGATCCTCCACTGACGAATTTACATTATAAATCCTGCCATCTTCCATGCTGCATAGCACTGCCGTATCATCCGGCATATATGCTCCTCCCTCCATTCCCGCAAAAAATCCTGAAATAAGCTGGACTACCTGATGCACCTGCAATGTACGGGGCAGAAGAATGTCATAGCTTGCACCTGTAGCAGGAATGCAAAGCTGTACTAAAACCTTATTTTTATTCATCCTCCTCTGCCTCCCTGCCCATGCGCTCTGATATCAGCAGCTTTACCAGCCGCGCATTTGATTTTTTTACATAAAATCCGCTGGTAAAGTCAATATTTTTCGTAAGCGCTGCATTCTTTTTGATATATTTTAAGCGTGTCTGATCCCCGATGCCGTTCCCTATCCAGATTCCTTCTCCCTTACACCAGCTTTCTGTGCTGTAGCGGTTGGATGCCTGATATTCATCAAATACCCAGAAAAACAGACCATATTTGCCGCTTGTCTTTTCCAGCATCACTTTCAGCTTGTCTGCGCCGTCATCACTGAGCAACTTTTTAAGCTGCCACAGCCCCACCAGCACTATTACTATCGGGTGCATATCCATAGAAGCTGATAAAATTCCATTTGAACGCTTATACTCATTATGGCGATCTCTTGTAATTTCAAAAAGCTTGACAACAGCATCTTCCGGCTTTTCTGTCATATAATGCTCCTGATCCCTTCTCTCTAAAGACAATACCTTGCCAGGATCAAATACATATGTTTCACAGTCAATACTATGAAAAAGCATATCCGCAAGCCCTTCCGCGAATGCTACAACATCCTGCCTGTCCATAGCCAGCACCTGTTCAGTGCTTCCTTTCCTCATATTTATACATACTGGCTCAGCCGTTGTAGTATCCAATCCAATAGGAACATTTTCAAACGTAACCTTTAAATCATCAAAATGCTCCCTGTACACAGCCCTAGGCATTGAAGGGATAGGCTTTGCGCGTCTTTGTCCAGTATTCGCAAGCTTTTGGCAGAATTGCCTTATCACATCTGCTGTTTCTTCGGAATCCTCCGTGATACAGGCTGTTTGAAATTCATATACCTTCTTTTCCTTGTATATGCCCCTGCCCCGCCATTTTGAGGGATATACTCCTCCCGTATTTCCAAGAATCATGGAATAGTCCAGCTTATCATTCATCTGAAGAACAAATGCCTGTGAGAAATTCTGCTGCAGCTTAAACCGTATTCCTGACTGGGATAAATTCGTAATGATAAAATAAATTCCGTATTTCGTACATTCCCTTGTCGCAGATGCCATATGTTCATCCAAAGCCTCATACTGCTCCGCAAAATTCGCATATTCATTTATGATAACTACTATTGCGGGAATATCCTCATTGCCTTGCCTGCGGTACGACAGGTAATCCCCTCCCGCTGTGGCAAAGCACTTCTTGCGTTGCTTTATCTCACGTCCAAGCATCTGAAACAGATTTGCAATTCTTTCATCTTCACCTGAAAATACCACTCCGCCAGTCTGTGGAGCTTTTTCAAACATCTGCAGCGTTTCTGAGCCAAAATCCATAATATATGTATTCAGCTCACTGCTTGTATGCGACCGATACAGTGAGTATAGCACTGTGGCAAGAAATTCTTCCTTTCCGCTTACTGCCGAACCATAGCATACGGCATTTCCCATATCTGACAGTGGCATTGTGAGCAGCCTTTGCATCTGTTCAAACGGATCATCAAGTTCGCCGATGATAGGGTTTAACATATAGCTGTCTTGTTTCTTTGTGTACATGTATTTTTCTTCCAGGCTTTCCACTGTAATGCGTGCGGAAAGCTCAGGCAGCCACAATGGTCTGGCATAAAGCTGCTCCTCCTCTGCAATACGTGCAAGATGCTCTACAAGCTCTACTACCTGCCCTCTTGCCTCTCCTGAAACTGACATTTCCCTCTGTGGTTTTGCCTCCTCGATAACATTTCCCTGATTATCTATAATCTGTATGCGTTCATCCTGCTCTGTCATAGACGCATCAAACGGCAAATACGGTGCCCCGCTCCAAGCTGACTGCCCTTGTTCAAAAAACTCATTATATCCAATCTGCATATAAAAGCGGCCTGTTTCCACAATTTCGGCGGCATCAGGGCGTTTTAGCATCTCAGTGCTGTCTGTCTTGTCCTGTACCTTTAGGCAAATCTTAAATTTGGAATTAGCCCAAATCTGATCACTAACCACACCCCCTGGCTTTTGGGTGGCAAGCACCAAATGCACGCCAAGGCTTCGTCCAATACGTGCCGTACTGAGAAGCTGATCCATAAATTCAGGCTGTTGGCTTTTCAACTCTGCAAACTCATCCGATATAATCAAAAGATGGGGCACTGGCTCTGTCACTACCTTGTTGCGGTAAAGCTTCTGATATTTATAGATATCCATCGTTCCCTCATTGGCAATCCTACGCGCTTCCGCAAAAATTTTCTGCCGTTTCTTTAATTCACTCTGAATTGACATAAGCGATCGCGTAATTGCCGCGCCGTCCAGATTTGTAATTGTCCCTGCAAGATGCGGCAAACGGCAGTCCTGTCCCTCAAAAGCCCCTGCCAAACCTCCACCCTTGTAATCAATCAATATAAACGCCACATCCTCCGGGCTGTAATTTACTGCCAGCGATAGTACAAATGTAATGATAAATTCTGACTTTCCTGAGCCTGTCATTCCTGCGACAAGCCCATGCGGTCCATGTGCCTGTTCGTGCAAGTCTAAATAAAAAAGCTCTCCGTCAGAATTAACTCCAATTGGTGCCTGCAGTGATACCGTCGGGTTACTCGTCTTCCATCGGTTAATGATGTTTAAATGCTCTATTTTCCCTACGCCATACATATCTAAAAATGTCAGCATATCGGGCATTTCGTATTTGCCTCCTTGAAGATCCAGCCGATATTCTGCTATATTCATTACGGCATTACGGGCATCTTCATTTGATACAGTATCCTGTACAAAATTAGCTGGTGCCCCACCAGACAAATTGTAGTTAAATATCATTCCCTGCGTGCGGTTTGCCTGAATTACAGCTGTACATTCCTTGGGCAGGTTTCTGACAGCATCATACGCTGCCAGATAGCTAAAACTTGAAAGTCCGACATCTTTCAATATTTCATCAACAAACGCGCAGCTATCAGAAATCTCTTTACTTGTAGACACTACAACATAGTGCGGAGTTTTCGCCTTGCTTTCTCTGTATCCGCTTATCTCTCGCAAAAAATATGCGGACAGCTCCCGCGCCTCCTCAAAATTGGCAGCCAAATAACGTTTTTTGAAATCATTATCCCATATATGTGGCAGCCATTTGACATAACTATATCTATTTAAATGAGATTCATCACAAAGAAATACAAGTTTCACCTCATCATAGCTGTGAAGCGCTGCAATCTGAATAAGCAGATTATTTAAAATACTATTTACAGCTTCTCTATCACCTGCAATTCCTGATATTCTATGCTCAATCAGCGAATATACCACTGGCACTTCCGTTATAATCTGTTTTTCTTCGCTAAAACGGCAGACTTCCTCACGCATAACATCATCATCTATACAAAACTTTTGCTCTGGAAACGATAAACTAGCGCAAAGCGGTGCATTTCCCATACCAACTCTCAATGTAAGAAAGTCTTTTTGCCCAATTATACGGTTCCAAAGCAACATATCATAAAAACCATTTTGCCTCATCAAGGCTAGTACAAACGGATGGCTTTCATTCAAAATTTCCTGCTGACCTTTAGATGCTTTGTATATTTCGGCACGAATATTTTCTAAATATTTTAAATACTTTTTTCGTCTTTCCTGCTCTTTTTCCTGCTTTTTGGCACGATCGCGTTTTTTCATAATAAAAGGAAAAAGAATCATCCCTGCAAGCATAGATGTTGATGTAAGAAGCGTTGGAACAGCACTTATGAATGATCCACCATTGCTCAATGTTGTTGTCATCATTATAATCCCTGACGAAAATGATGCCGCCCCCATCACCATAGACGGTGCCAAAGTCAACATAAGAGGCGTGTCGTCTGCTCTCTCCTGTACCGTAGGCGCGTCAATCTTTAATGCCAATGGTTCAATCTCCCTGCCGAAATGCGGTGAACGGTAATATATTTTTTCATCTGTTTCCACTGAATGCTCATAAGGCTTTACCATTTCCTTTTGGTATGGTTTGAGAATATCCTCATTTACAGCCACTGTCTGATCCGGATTATTCAAAGCCAGAAAATGAAAACCAAATATTATTTTTACGCCAATAACATATAAAATATCACCAAAATGTATATCTGCAGAATTAACTACTCGTTTTCCATTTACATAAATGCCATTCGTACTATTACTGTCAATAAGCTTCCATATGCCATTTGACAATATAATCTGTGCATGTATGCTTGCTACATATGGATTATCTATCCTAATCTGATTATCCTGATGCCTTCCGATATTAATAGTACAGTCCGAAGAAATACAATACTTCTTAAATGTACATCTATCCTGTGTATATGCTTCTGTGAAAATATACCCCTCTCTTCCCTGCACAATAATCGGATAAATTTTTCCTTCTTCCAGCTCTAGTTGAGAAACCGATTTTTCCATATTGGGTTTATACAGTTTCAAATTATTCTTTGCATTTATTTTCCAAACAGAGTTTTCTCCTTCAATACTTATTAGCCTTCTTTTATTGTCCGAAAACTCCAAATCTTTATCTTCTATCCAATATCTGCCACGTATTTTCTCTGGCAGAAACACATCATATAATTTATCCTCACACATCAAAGTTACAATCATTTTTTTCTCCCGCTTTAGTCATTTTATAGAATTCATATGCGCAACTTTTTCCACTTTAGAGTCATTTAACTTAATTTTAAGTCATTATCACATGAATACTTTCTAAATCATATGGTTATGATGACACTATACACATTAAGCATTTTTTTCGCAGATTGGCATAATCTGCGAAATTTTTATAAAATTTGAAGAATTTATGGGATTATTTATTGACCTGACCATTTATTTGACAGTTATTAGCTACAGAATTTATCTGCTTGATCTTGTTTTCAAATGAAGGATGCACATATCTATTGAGCGTCGTTTTTACGTCTGAATGTCCAAGAATTTCGCTCAGGCATTTGGCGTCCATTCCGTTTTCTATGCAGTTTGTCGCAAATGTGTGCCGCAATGTGTGGAAATGCTTATTGTCAATTGATATATGTTCAAAATATTTTTTCAATTTATACTGATACGTTCTCGGTTCATACGGCTTATTTCCCAAAAAATATTTACTGTCAGGCAAATGTTGCCGCAACAACTTAAGCAGATAATCACAAATAGGTATTTCCCTTTTTGAAGAAAAAGTTTTGGGTTCAGATACTCTTAATTCAGTCTTTTTCGTACTATTATCTATTTTTATGCGCTGTACAGTCTGCGTGACGGAAATACTCTTTTTTTCGAGATTAATTGAAGCTGTGGGAAGTGCACATATCTCGCCTATTCTTAGCCCTGTGTATAAGCATACTAATATTCCGAGCTTGTATACATCTATTCCATTCAAAAGATATGTTTCCAATAAGCGCTGTTCTGCTGTTGACAGAACTGCAGGTGAAAAAGTCCTATTCTTGCAAGTCATAATATCATTAGTTACAATATCAAATTCAAACTGTGGAAATATATAAGAAGTCAATTGCCTAAGTACACATCTTATACTGTTATATGTGCTATAAGATATTTCTTTGCTGTTGACCTTTGAATTGGCAGTCTTCAAAACATCCTTCAAATCATCATAGGCTATTTTTTCTTTCTCTTTTTCTCCGACAACAGGATATATATGTTTCTGGTATACATTTCTGTATTTAATAACTGTAGAATATTTCTTTGTGTCGGATATACTTTCTAACCATTCATTTACATAAAAATCTATCGTTAGCGATGATTTATGGGTGTTTTGATTATATGTGGCTACATTACTAATATGACTTTTTACTTTTTCTTTAACATCCCTGTATGTTTTACCATATACAGAATGATATATAAGACGCCCTTTCATATTGCGCCCTATGCTGTATCTTCCCTCCCATCTGCCGTCTTTACGCTTAAAAATATTTTCTCCTCTCCGTGGCATTGCATTCCCTTCTCTCTACCATTTTTTTGACGATTAATAATTCATCTATTGTTAATCTGAAATATAATCATCATTAAAAATCTACAGCTTATGTCAAAAAATTGACATACCATTTGTCGTTATTTGTCTATTCCAATTGACAAAATATGTACCTATTGGTAAAATTGACTTAATAAAGCTATTATATTATTGATTCTTTT
>CANQHZ010000063.1 GCA_947623805.1 uncultured Lachnospiraceae bacterium
CCCCCCCCCCGTTTCTAAAAATTTTAAAATCTCATCGGCATCTACCCCGGCGCTTCCGCGCACTATAATCAGAAATTTCTTTTTTAAATTATAATAAAAACTTGCCATGACTAAAACTATCGCTATTACTATTGTAGATATTAACGCCAATTTATATATCTGAGCGCCGATGCACAGCCCTTCGACAATAGACCAGAAAATATATACGGTATCTTGGGCATCCTTAACTGCCGTTCTGAATCTTACAATTGACAACGCGCCAACCATACCCATAGATATAATTATATTACTGCTAATCATCAGCATAACTACAGAAGCAATCAGGAGCATTACAACATTTCCAACATTAAATTTAGCGTTATAGCTTACCCCATTGTATGTTATACGGTACGTAATAAATATAATCGCACCCGTAATAATTCCCATGCCCAACACAAACAGAATTTTATTTGCATCAAGCGTCTCGTTGTTTGCCGTAAACCAGTCAAGTACATCACTTTTTGTCATCTGCGTTCCCTCTTTCTACTATGTATATATTTATCTGAATCCGTTAAAGCTGCCTCTTGTCTCTTATAATATATAATGCTGCATTATCGGTCTTCCTGTTCCATATTTGCTGACTGAGACATTTGTCAAGTTGTATTTCCCAAGTATACTTTTTATGGAAGCAATCAGTATGTCGTCAAACTTAACCTCCAATATCACTTTATCATTAAAGACAGGAATATACGGAATATCCTCCCTATATATGTCAAAACAGCTTTCGCAGCTTTTCACGCATCTGTCAAAGGTAACCCGGGTGTTAAACTCATCATACATGAATGCCCGTCTCTCATACTCCACTATCGCCGCAGGCCTATATGCCCCAAGCGTCATCAGGCTGTATAATCTGCAGGCAGTGTCGTCATTACCGTTATTATATTCAAGCAGCTTACCATATTCGCCCCTTATAACAGCCAAAGCGGTATCCTTGTCCACTATAAGACTGTACTTCTTTTGGTAAGCACCGCTTTTTTCTTTAATCTCAAGCTTGGCGTCCTGCTGCCCTGTCGAGTATATCCTAAGCCTTATCTTTCTTCTGTTCTCTATTCCGTCATATTTCTGCGCAAAATCCTTATTTTTAAAGGAATCAAAATACAGGCTTCTCACCTTGTAATATCCGTTCTGCGAATAAGCGTCTGTTTTTAGCAGCTTTTCCATTTCCGCCTGCAGCTCCAAGCTCTTTTCATAGCTTACAAGATACTTTAATTCCCTGCGCGATACCGAAAGCATGTTGGCATTTGCATCCACGCTCTAACCCTCTCCTTATATTTTGTTGATTTCATCCATATACGCTTTTATAACAATATTCCTGTCAAAATTTTCCTCAACCCACGCGCGCCCTGCTATGCCCATTGACCTGCGCTGCCTGGTCGAAAGAGCGATTATTTTCTCCATTGCCTCGACAAGCGCATCCGTACTTTTTGCCTCAAACGCAAAACCGCTCTCGCCTTCGGCAAATGTTTCTACACAACCGTTGATATCGCTCGCCAAAACCGGTCTGCCGCACGCCGCTGCCTCAAGAAGTACATTTGACAGCCCCTCATGATATGACGGGTGAACAATAATATGCGTCTTTGCCATTACTTCAGCTACATTGTCGATATGTCCCAGATATTTTATTATCTTTTTGCTCTGCAGCTCCTCTATAATCGGCTCATACAAGCCTCTTGTCTCCTCCTCGTACTCGCCGACAAGATAAAATTTAAGCCCCTTGTGCCTCTCTCTCATAATCCGCGCCGCCTCGAGATACTCGTCAATTCCTTTGTCTTTCATGATACGAATGACTGCAAGAAAACATATATGCTTGTCCTCCGGCGGATAGTCCTCAAACGGATGCTCAGTGAGATTGACGCCGGAACCGGGAAGAAGACGGCTGTTGTTTTTTGCTATCCTATGTCTTGCCATAAAATCACGGTTTCTTTTATTCTGGAAAAACACGCAATTCGCTTTTTTCATCGCCGCACGGTATAAACTAATAAGCAGCCTGCTTAATATGCCGCCGTCTTCAATTGCGGTACCAAGCCCGG
Source organism: uncultured Lachnospiraceae bacterium (assembly GCA_947623805.1). Lineage (GTDB taxonomy): Bacteria > Bacillota > Clostridia > Lachnospirales > Lachnospiraceae > COE1. The sequence goes on from CANQHZ010000063.1 coordinate 2,070, forward strand.
TAATATTGCAGATATACGGTATTTTCTTTAATTGACATGCTAATCCGCCATAAATATTCGGCTTAATCGTATAGGTAAGCACTACGTCAGGCTTAATTCTTCTCAGTAATTTAATATATCGCCTTATTAAGCCAATGTCCTGAATTGCATTATGGCCCCTTCTCTCAAACGAGGTTTCTATAAAATGCACCTTATCATTATCATTAAAAGCCTTATACAGCTTACCAATATTTTCATCAAAGGGCAAGGCTGCATAAACTTCCCTGCCACTATCCAGCAATGCCATTATAAGCTCTTTTCTAAAAAGGAACAATCCATCAGCATCATTTGTAAAAATCAATATTTTCACGCTAACTCCCATCTCCTTGCATCAGCAAGAACATATGTCTCACACTAACTCTGATATAAACCGTCTGCGTTTTTAAAGTATATCATTTTCATCCCCAGCTCTTTAGGAGCCTGAAAATCTTTTTTTATATTATCGCCGATATACGCCATTCTGTCAAACGACACCCCTAATCTTTGCCGCATTATCTCAAATGCAGTCTTATTCGGCTTTCTATAATTTATTCCTCCAAGCTCATCCGTTATGATTATTTCATCTGCCTCAAGCCCTAGCGCGGCAATTTTTGCCCTCTGTCCCTCGGGACGCCCATCAGTAATAATGCCTAACTTTTTTGACCTCCGAACGCGCTCCAGCATTTCGCCAACGCCATGATACAGCTTAATATCAGGCTTTTGAAATCTATATACATGAAGCGCCTCATCCTTGTTGTCTGCCATGCCGCGGCTTGAAAGCGCCTCATCTATTGCCTTTCCGCCATTTTCAAATACCATCCACAGTTCATCCGCCAATTCAGGAATGCCAAAATGCTCCGCGATTTTTTTATATCCGCTCCGCACGTATTCTTTTTCCGAATAAAGAGTATCGTCCAAGTCAAATATAACCGCGTCCAAATCATCAAAATATTTTTCAGCATCTAAAATTTTATCAATGACGGTTAAATTCACATCCATTACTTAATCCTCACGCTTTGGTCAAAACGGCAGTAAACCGCTCCATCCTCTGCCGCGCCGCTTACATATTCAAGTTTTTCACCAGAAAGAAGCCTCAGTAAAGCCTCTGCGCTTTTAGCGCCGGCTTTCATGCTTAACGGCGCTCCGCCTCCAAATCTCGGATTTATTTCTATATAATAATCCTCTTTTGATTCCTCGCTTCTTATAAGCTGGACCGCAAGCGGACCGCATGGACGATATTTCTCAATTAGCTGTTTCGCTTCCGATATAATTACCTCATCCTGAATGATTCTGGTCTTCATGACCTCACCACTGCGGACCGCAATCCGCTCCCTCGGAGTTATATATATAGGATTTCCGCTGAAATCGCAGAAAATATCTATAGTATATTCTGTTCCCTGTATAAAAGGCTGTATAATATAATCGCCTATCTGACGCGCATACATTTCCAGTTCAGCTTCACTGTCCGCCCTATACGCATTAATGCTGCTGCTGCCATCCTTCGGCTTGATAAAGCACGGAAATAAACCATCATATTTAGTATAATCATTTACCGTCCTCGGTGCCTTCAATCCGCAGCTTTCAAAGAAGTCAGCAGTATAATTCTTATCCCTGCATATAAAAATCTTATCAGCGTCACTAATCAAAACCCTTGTTCCAACCCGCTCAAACAACTCCCTGTTCTCGGACAAAACAAGCAAATCGGTGTCAATAGTCGGAATCAGTGCATCCACTTTATTTTCCTTACATATATTTACCAGAAAATCAATATAACCCTTGTCTTTAATAGGTATAGATAAAATCTTCATATCACAGAACGCCAGCGCAGGAGCCGTGCTGCTTGCATCCAAACCTATAATCTCAAGCGAAACACCTATAGAATCCGCCGCTTCGCGAAAGCACTGCAAAAGCTCAACGCGCCGACCGACACACGTAAACAGAATCTTCATATCTTCCTCCATCTATATGTTATTGTTTGCATCCATCCCCAACGCTGCTTTGGCTGCCCATAAATTCCTCCATTGTTTCTGAATGTGCTGAGCTGATTCCTTCATGCCTTAATAGCACTTTGACCGTCTGGATAATAATACTGACATCCCCCATAAACGTGACATTCTGCACATATTTTAAATCCCACTGGAATTTTTCTTCCCATGATATTGCGTTTCTGCCCTTAACCTGCGCCAAACCAGTTAATCCCGGACGCACCTCATGCCTTCTCCTCTGTTCCTTAGTATATCGTGGCAAATACCTCACAAGCAACGGCCGCGGCCCTATAAGACTCATATCGCCTTTCAGTATATTCCAAAGCTCAGGCAGCTCATCCAAACTCGTCGCCCTCAACACCTTTCCAAATCTCGTAAGCCTAATCTCATCAGGCAAAAGCTCACCGTTCGCATCACGCTCATCTGTCATTGAGCGAAATTTACACAGATTAAATATCTTTTCATGATACCCAGGCCTCTGCTGATGAAAAATCACAGGACTACCAAGCTTTATCCTCACCAACACAGCCACTATCAGCAATATCGGGCTTAACACTATCAACGCGCAAAGCGATATCAAAATATCAAGCAAACGTTTAATGTACCTTTGATACATATTTTACCTCATCAATAATCAATATACTATATATACTCAATTACTAAACATTCAAAAGTCTTATTCGACAACCTAGAATTTAGGCAAAATATATAAAATATGCGACGTTTCGCATCGCGCACCAAGTCGCAATTTTATATATTTTGACTAAATTCGGACAGTTTAAGAGCACTTACGCATTTAGCTCATTTAACAGTCCCATCCAACAACATAGAATTTAGGCAAAATATATAAAATAAGCAGCGTCTTGCAGCTTGCTGCACCTAGCTGCGTTTTTATATATTTTGACTAAATTCGGACGGCTGAGAAAACCTCCAAAAAATTACCTACCTATTAAACACCCCCCTAATTATCCCTATAATCTCCTCCATATCCTCATCACTATTCTTTATATCACTAGGCAAACACACCCCTCTATTAAAAACATCCTCACTAACACTAATCCCCCCATCATTATGACTTACAAAATCACACCCCTCAAACACAGGCTGCAACTGCATCGGCTTCCAGATCGGCCGCGTCTCAATATTCTCCGCCTCCAACGCATCCATAATATCATACGGCGAAACCCCGCACCCTTCCTTTAAGGTAATGCACGAAAGCCAGTTGTTCGCATCCCCCTTCGGATTCATCGGATTCATCGATATCTCCTCAATATCAGCAAACGCCTCCTCATACTTCCGATAAATCCTCTTTTTAAGCGCCTTATGCTCCTCAAGATGCAAAAGCTGCCCTCTGCCAATCCCCGCATCAATATTACTCATTCTATAATTATACCCAATCTCCGAATGCTGATAATGCCTCGCTGCATCCCTCGCCTGCGTCGCAAGCTTTCTCGCCTCCTTAACAAGCGCCTCCTCCTTAGAAACAAGCATCCCGCCGCCCGACGTTGTTATTATTTTATTTCCATTAAATGAATATATACCAATACGCCCAAATGTCCCCGTATGCCTGCCATTATATGTTGACGAAAGCGATTCCGCCGCATCCTCTAAAACAGGCACATTATGCTTATCACAGATATCCATAAGCTCGTCAAGCTTAGCAGGCGTGCCATACAAATGCACTATTATCACAGCCTTGGGATTAGGATACTTTTCAAACGCCTTTTCAAGAGCCTTGGGCGACATATTCCAGGTATCAGGTTCAGAATCAATAAACACAGGCGTCGCTTTCTCATACACAATCGGATTGCAGCTCGCCGAAAAAGTAAGCGCGGAAACAAATACAATATCTCCCTGCCCCACTCCCAAAAGCTTTAATCCCAAATGAATCGCCGCCGTACCCGCGCTTAGCGCCGCCGCATAGCCGCATCCTGTATACTCCGCCATCTCCGTCTCAAGATTATTTACATTAGGTCCAAGCGGAGCCACCCAGTTTGTCTCAAACGCCTCATTTACAAAGCGCTGTTCATCCCCATGCATAGTAGGTGATGATAAATATATTTTCTTCTTTGGCATAATAATCCTCCTTACCGCCAATTTCTAAGCACTTTTAAACCTCTATTCGATAACCTAGAATTTAGTCAAAATATATAAAATAAGCGGCGTCTTGCTGCGTAGCGGCGTCTTGCTGCGTTTTTATATATTTTGACTAAATTCGGACAGTTGAGAACACATTTTTCAATTCCTTAAATGATATTTTAACTTTCATCCTGTTTGTATTTAGGAATATACGTCGGCACAATCTCCTGTATAAGCGGACGCACATCCTCGCACTCAGCCTCCACAGCACGCTTTAAATTGTCAAGCTGCACATAAAATTTCGACTCATCAAACTCTATTGGCTTCCCTATGTGTATCAGCTTATTCTCCGTATCCGTAAGCCCCTCCTCATTCATCAAAAGCTCCTCATAAAGTTTTTCACCCGGTCGCAACCCCGTAAATTCAATCTTTATATCCTCGTCCACCTTATAACCAGAAAGACGTATCAGATTTTTAGCCAAATCGAGTATTTTGACAGGCTCACCCATGTCTAGCACGAATATCTCTCCGCCCTTGGCATACACTCCCGCCTGCAGCACAAGCGACACAGCCTCGGGAATTGTCATAAAGTACCTTATAATATCAGGATGCGTCACAGTCACAGGCCCCCCCGCCGCTATCTGCTTTTTAAACAGCGGTATGACACTGCCGTTGCTGCCAAGCACATTGCCAAAGCGGACTGCCACAAACTCCGTATCATAATGCCTGTTGTACGTCTGTATTATCATCTCGCAGATGCGCTTACTTGCGCCCATTATATTTGTAGGGTTTACAGCCTTGTCCGTAGAAATGAGCACGAATTTCTTCACGCCGTTCTGAACTGCCGCCTGCGCCGTCTTCCATGTGCCAAACACGTTGTTCTTGATTGCCTCATTCGGGCTTACCTCCATGAGCGGCACATGTTTGTGAGCCGCCGCATGGTAAACTATATCAGGACGGTATTTGCCCATAATAGTATTCATTCGTTTCGTATTGCGCACGGAAGCTATAAGCACCACCATATCAAGATACGGAAACTTGTGCTTAAGCTCCTGCTGTATCTCATACGCATTGTTCTCATAGATATCGACTATGATAAGGCGCTTGGGCTGATGCCCCGCTATCTGCCGGCACAACTCGCTGCCTATCGAGCCGCCGCCGCCTGTCACCAGCACAGTCTTATTTTTGACATAGTTTAGTATTGACTCCAAATCAACCTTTATCGGGTCTCTGCCCAGCAAATCCTCAACATCCACATTGCGCAGCTTGCTCACGCTCACCTCGCCGTTTACAAGCTGATATATGCCCGGCAAAGTACGCAGCTTACAGCTTGTTTCCTTGCAAATCTCCACAAGCGCTTTCATTGTCGCGCGGTTTGCGGAGGGTATCGCTATGATAATCTCATCGATACCGTAAAATGCCGCGCACTCCACAATTTTATCCCTGCCGCCCACAATCTTTATGCCCTGTATAAATCTGCCCCACTTATTTGAGTTGTCATCTATTATACACTTTATTGTCATGGTGCTGTAATTGCTGTTTGTGATTTCTTTTATCACCGTGTTGCCCGCATCGCCCGCACCGATTATCATTACACGCGTGCCGTTCTTTCTATTCTGCCTTTTGTGCCTCGCGCCGCGGATTATCCTGTATGAAAAGCGGCTCGCCGTCATAATACCCGTAAGTATCAGCGCATACATAAAATAGTAGCTTCGCGGGATGGGATATTTCAACAGCAGCATGCCGCAAAAATTCAGGATTGTACACAAAAAACATGCCGCCACAATGTTCTGCGCCTCAGCCGTCCCCGCGAACTCCCACAGGCTGTGATAAAGCCTGAATAAATAAAATACTATGAGAGCTATCACTATATTTATAAACATGAATTTCCACGCGGAAGTTAAATATACGCTTGGAATATCTCTATAATTCAATTCAAACCTAATCCACAAAGGCGCAATGCTTGATACGCACACTGCCATTATGTCAAACAGCACAAGCATCATTCTTCTGTGTAAAAGCTGTGTATTCATTCTTATCTCCTATTCAGACTTACTCTCAATCTCATTTGCACATAAGCAGAGGCTGCATCATAAGAAAGCCAAAACCCGCCGGTATACATGGGTGAAACGCCCATTCTGTAAGACTTATAAAGCCAAATACGACAACAAGGGCAAACGGTGTAATATATGCCGGACATTCTCTGCCTTTCACACATACAAGCCTGACTGACAATATCAGGGTAAACATACATATAATTATAAATATGACTCCTGCTATAATGCCAAAATCATATGCGACCTGCAAATATGAATTATGTGCATGCCCATATTTTGTATTTCCTTCTTCGTCTGTCGGTGACATATTAGGATGCCCCTTTAGTGCAAGCTCTGAAAAATAATCCTTAAATATTGCAAAACGTCCGTTTGATATATCGTCCGCATCTATGTCAGTATTTGAATCGGCATCCGAACTGTCACTATCATCAAAATGTAGTATACCTAAATCCTTAAAATACTTTCCTGTATAAGCAATTAAGTCCGAGCTGCCGACAACATTAATATTTGATGCTTTACTGCCTGCATCCGCCTGCGCATATTCAAATCTGCCAAAAAATAAGTCAAAAAACCGTTCAACCGTCATATACTTATCTGAATCCATAGGGTCCCAGAAGCCTATCGTAATGCGGTTGTTATAGCGTTCAAAATCATATGTGACCGGAGCCGCCACAACTGACGGAATAATTCTCACTGCCGAAAATACCAGAGGAAAGCACAGCATCGAAAAAGCAAGGATTATTCCGGCCTCCAACAACATTTTTTTCAATTTCTTTTTATATGTAAAGGCAGTAATTACCATAACTAACGCGATTGTCACAGCTGATGTCAAAAACGCCGTCCTTGACATCGTAAGTATAATGTAACCAATTACAACTGCCACCAAAAAAAATTCATTGTAACAGCAGGCAATTCTTCCTTTGTATTCCCATAATTTCCCATATAATTTAGCAACAGCAGCCCCAAGCACCACAGAAAGATACATTCCCGTACATGCTACTGTATGGAACATTCCCCCATATCTGTACAACGCCCAATAATGATATGGCCTGTGCATAAGACAGAAAAACGTAACTAAGCCAAAATTTAAGAGTATACCATTTGTAAAGTTTCTGATAAAACGATTGCGTTTATCTTCATCAAAGCACATAAAAAGCACCGCTGCAAACGGCAATACCGCAGTAAATATCCATGTCTTTTCAAATCTGTAAATATACATCAGCACAGCAAAAGCTATCCACAAAACACCATATGCAAGCTGCCACAATTTTATTTTCCTGAAAGCTTTCACAACAGGCCTCTGCTTTAGCTGCAATAAAATGTTTATCAGCAAAAGCCCCCATGCAATAACTACACCGCAGGTCAGTTTTGCCACAAGCAGCTCATTTTCATCCATGTCCGCACGCCCACAGTAAAAGCAGGAACATACAATTGATATGCCAAGCCATGTAAAACTTAGGATATTCAAAAACTGCTTCTCATTATACATCATAAGCAGGGCAATTGCCATAAAAATCAACGCCCATCTCGTATTTACTATATGGTAAAGCTCTCTGTCAGCATTTACATATTTGCATAATGCATAAAACAACAGCGCAAAACTAACTGTCTGAATATAATTTCTCCAGATAAGCGATATCTGCATTCCTGCGCTAAGCTTTGAAGCTCTTTTTTCTTTATGGCAAAGATAAGGCAGCCACACCAGCGCCATCAGCCATAATCCTCCAACCAAAACTGCCACAGCAAAAAATAAACGCCCCAGCTGCGAGCCTCCAAACTTGTTAAGAACCACCAGATAAACAAACGCAAAGGTTGCCACCATGCAGATAACCGCGCTTGCAGCATATCTATAGTATTTTTTTAACTCACAATCATATTTTGACAGGCGGCTGTCATACATGACAAGAAAACACATGGTAAAAATATATGCCGCAATGACTGCCACAACAGTAATCAGGCACCGCATAACAATCTCAAATGCAGACCGGACTCTTGAATAGATGAAATCGGCTACTAAGCACAGCTCATCATTTATAATTCCGTCGATAAAAAGCGAGCTGTTTTCCTCCTGCGCAAGCGTGCTTCTTGATGCCGTCGGAAGAAAAAGCTGCGCCAAAATCTCCTCGGGCACCTGCATTTCATAATAATATGCCCTATCCGTAAGTACATCCAAATCAGGCGATGCTATAAGATATCCCGCATCCGCTATCATATCTGTATCGCATTTTTCTGTATAGATGCAGGAGAAATTTTCATCATAAAGCCCGAATATTACCTCCTCACTGCGCATATACTTATGTGTGGCGCAATTCATATACAGCTTTATCTGATAAATATGGTCATGTGAAAAATAAATCTTTTGTAGTTTCTTGTCTGTACTGCCAAACGGCTCGCCCATAAAGTCCATATGCGGCGTTATATCAAATGCTTTCTGCTTTGAATAAAAATACTCTTTCTGCATTTTTACAGGATAAGCCAAAATTATAATAAAAGCAAGTGTAATAAAAAATATTTGTATGCATGTGTTTCTTCTGACATGCTTTTCATCACAACATATATATAATAATCCTTCCTTTATTATATTCAAAATCGACTTCAATTCCTATACCCTGCCCTTCTGCCATAAATATCTGCCTCTAATCGTCTTTTTTACCTATCGTCTCACGCACAACATACTGCGGCGAATTGTTTATACTTATATAAATACGCCCGATATACTCTCCTATAAACCCAAGCATTATCATCAGCATCCCACCGATAAATACAATCGCCGCCATCATTGAGCTAAAGCCCAGTGGCACATTAGGATTTACAAATTTCTTGATAACCGTATAAATTCCGTACAAAAAACCACCGCCCGCGCATATGACACCTGTCAATGTCGCTATGCGAAGCGGAAGTATGGAAAATGCCGTAAAGCCGTTAAACCAAAGCGCCAGCAGCTTTTTCATGGTATAACCTGACGTGCCGATTTCACGGCTTCTATGCGTTACGGGCACGTTTGCGATATTTCTTGTTGAGCGCAACACGAGCCCTATAATATACGGATAGCAGTTTTCATACTCGAGCATACTGTTTACGACAAAACGACGCGCCGCGAAATAGCTTGTCACCTGCAAGTCCTTTGGCTTACCCAGCATAACGCGTGTCATTATATCATTCATAAATGTGCCAAAATTTCTAAAGGCATTGTGCTTTTTATTGTCATAGCTTGCATAAACTACATCGTATCCGTTTTCTATACCACCTATAAGCTTACCCACCTCATTAGCGGGCGTCTGACCGTCGTCATCAAGACATACCACAATATCACCGTCAGACATGCGCAATCCTGCCATCAACGCCGCGTGTTGTCCGAAATTCTTTGCCAAGTCTATGCCCGTTATATTGCTATGGCTGTCGCACAGCTTTTTTATGACATTCATGGTATCATCAGGCGAGCAGTCGTTTACAAGGAATATGTCGTACTCATATGCCTCAAGCTCCCGCATTGCGGCTATTATTTCATCTACCACCGCTTTGAGTGTATTTTCGCTTCTATAACAAGGTATGACAAAGCTTATTTTGCTCATTGCGCTGCTCCTTTCTCAATAATTTACCTATAATGTCAATGCTGCGGATTCACAGCCCCAAATAATACCAAATCTTCGTATTTTCCGTCGATATACAGCTCGTCTTTCAAGTATGCCTCCTGTATATATCCAGCTTTCTCATGCATTCTCAGACTTGCCTTATTGAAAGCCAGCACGCGGGCAACCACCTTATGGACATTGAGTTGCCTAAAACAGTAGTCCAAAGCCATCTTTGCGGCTTCAGTGCCTATTCCTTTGGAACGTTTTTTGTCTTCTCCCAAAAAAATGCCACTTTCCACTTTGTTGTTTTCTTCATCAAAATGCTGCATATACACACACCCATACGGCGTATTCTCCACATTATCGCATATAATAAACTGATGCACAAGTCCTTTATTCACTTTATTTTTAAGCCAGTCAATGTGCTCGCCTTTTGTTATGGGTTTCCTGTATATAAAATTTCCAACAACCGTCTTGGAGTTGCGCCACTCTAGCACCATGTCAGTATCCTCGGCAGTAATCGGGCGCAAATATATTCTTTCCCCATATATTCTGTAATCCCCATCCACAGGCTTCATAGCAATCCTCCACACAGCTTCAGCATTTTGGCAGCATATATTTGCTGTCTTAAAATTCCTCTATATTTTTAATTATTACCTTATTGCATACACTATAAACGCCGTCTCGCCGTCGGTCGCATCTATCGAATCGACAAATCTCGGCATCACTGACGCTCCACGCTTTCCGTAATAAGCGCTAATCCACGACAAATCTTTGTCGGCTGACGCCACAAAATACGTCTTGGAATAACCCGATTTGAGCGCCGTCTGTATGTCCTTTATCCCTGCCCTTGCAAGTTTTTGCCGATACAGTGGGCTTTTTGCCATCCAGCCGCCGCATATATCATAATTCTTGTATGAATTGTCAACATTCGCAAAAAGCTTCTCCGAATACGGCGTTCCATTATATGATGTCGAAGAATATACGTCTATGACATAATAATTGTCAGCGTGTCCCTTACAATATTGCGCAAGCGCCTGCCATCTGCCGTCTGCGTTAAGCCTTGCCAAATATTCCGCCGATACACTCCTGCAACCGCCAATGAAAGCCGCTGTCAAAAACAAAACACTCAAACCACATACAGCTACACATACGGCTTTTTTCAAGGTATCCGCAACCTTGTCCTGCCACGCCTCTCCCTGTCGAAAATCGACCAGCGTAAATCCTGCCAAAACAATGAGTTCAGTCATCAAAAGAGGCATTGTTACTCTCTCTATAGCCCGCCCCACCATATATAAATATATCCACAAACTACTGCGTATAACCAATAATGCTGCGATTTTGAGAAGTACAGCCACTCTTTTTATGCCTGTCTGCGGCAAGAAACAAAGCAATATATATATTAAATACGCTCCCGCACATGCACAACAGCAGACAGCCACTCGCCCCTCACCCTTATAATCCTCCAAAGCATCAGTCGCAAAAAAGGTATCGCGTGCATCGCCCGCCAATGATAAAAGCTGCTGTCTGTACAGCCAAAAAGCCTCGCGCATACTGTTTTTGCTCACAAAGCCAAGCGTGTAATTCAAGTCTTCTCCCTCGCGCGCCCGCTCCTTTCTATAGTCCGATATAGAATCCAAAAGCCATGAATCTATTGAATCGTCAAGCGCAAAGTTGTAATTTTCAAGCAATGTGTACGATTCTCTCGAAAGTCCGATAGACGCGTAAAATTCCTCGTTTTCACTCTCCTCATACGGCAAAAGTCCGTAAAAATCATAAAGCTTTGTTCTCGCGTCAAAAAAGTCTCTGAAACTGCTCCAATCGTTCCCACTGTACGCCACCTTGTCTACGCCGAGTATCGCCGACATTCCGATAAGCGTACTGCCTATCAGCAACAGGTATTTGCGAATATTTTTTGAAGTAAATATTTTTTCCTCGCCGCCCCACTTTACCATTCCCGCAAGCAGCAAAAACGGCATAAGCATAAGGCAGACCTCGCTCCTAATCATAAACGACAATAATACCAGCAGCGCGGGAAGAATATTTTTTTTCAAAAACAATGATACTTTCTGCGTCCGCTCACCCGTTATAAACAAAAAGCAGGCACAAGCCATGCAAAAGCCGGAAGTAACGCTGTACTGAATTATCACCAGTTCCCTCATAAAAAGCCCCAGCGAAACAGCCGCAAGAAACACAAGCGACATTACTTTTGCAATCCGACCTTTCATCAGCTTCATAAGCCGCAGCGCTATGAGCAAGACAGCTCCAAACTGACATACGCACAAAAACAAGCCATACCAAGGCACTGCGGGAATGGCTGTATAGCAGACGGCGATAAGCCATGAAAGTGGAAACATCATCTGGATACAGTAACCGCTCGGGCTCCCTGTATATGCCCCCGACAATATATCCTTTATCACAGTATCGTCATTCAAATCATAGTAAAAATCAAATCTCAACGCAGGAATAAGGACAATCAAAAGTGTGAAAGCCAATACTCCACACAATTGCCATAGCCTTTCCCTTGTGTGGCTGCTTGTCATATATGATAGAACTCCTTAACCTTGCTTACGATATAATCAACCTCTGCCTCCGTGAGCGAGTAAAACATCGGGAGCCTGAAAATCCGCTCACTTTCCTTTGTAGTGTATCTATCCTCGCCGCGAAACTCGCCGAAACGCTGTCCCGCGGACGCATTGTGAAGCGGCACGTAATGAAATACCGCCCATACGCCGTTTTCCTTTAAAAAGCTCAAAAGGCGTGTCCTCTCCTCAAGGTCTTTTGCCTTTGCATAATACATATGCCCGTTGTGTACGCACCCCTTGGGCACTGTCGGAAGCTCTAAGAGCCCGCGTTCCTTTAACGGCTGCATCAAAGTGTCATACTGCTCCCAGCGGGCAAGTCTTGCACTCGTTATCTTTTCGGCAAGCTCAAGCTGCGCCCAAAGATATGCGGCGTTCAATTCGCTCGGAAGATATGACGAGCCATAATTTACCCATGTATATTTATCTATCTCGCCGCGGAAATATTTTGAGCGGTTTGTGCCCTTTTCCCTTATTACCTCCGCGTCTTCCACATATTTTTCATCCTTTATAAGCAGCGCTCCGCCCTCGCCCATGCTAAGGTTTTTTGTCTCGTGGAAAGAATAACAGCCAAAATCGCCTATCGCACCGAGCGCTTTTCCCTTATACGACGCCATTATTCCCTGCGCAGCGTCCTCAATCACAAACAGCTTGTGCGCCTTGGCTATCCGCATAATCTCGTCCATCTCGCATGACACGCCCGCATAATGCACAGGCACAATTGCCCTGGTTTTAGGCGTTATAGCCGCCTCGATTTTTTTCTCATCTATATTCATGGTGTCGGGTCTTATATCCACAAATACGGCTTTTGCTCCGCGCAGCACAAAGGCATTTGCCGTAGAAACAAACGTGTACGACGGCATAATGACCTCGTCGCCCTCTTTAATGTCGGCAAGAAACGCGGCAAGCTCTGTAGCGTGCGTGCAGGAGGTGGTGAGCAGGCACTTTTCCGCCCCTGTTTTTTCCTCCATCCACTCACTGCATTTCTTTGTGTATGGACCGTCGCCGCATATTTTTTGGTTTTCTACCGCCTGTTTTATATAATCCATTTCCTTTCCCGTAAAGGGAGGGACATTGAAATTTATCATATCTCATCTCCGTTCCACGCTGCCCCCAGCGCCAGCATAACGCCCCTAACATCTTGCGGATTTTTAAGCTATCATTTAATTTTACATTTTTTCCCATATATTTTCAAGATGTATAGCGAAATTGCCTTGTTTTTTCGTTAATTTTAACACGTGCGTATACTATAAATTCATCATTTGAATATATTTGTGCGTATTTATTTTCACTGATAAAGTTCTCTATTGTATTCAACTTTTGTCGCCATATTTCAAGATTTTGTCTTTTTTGTTCCTCGGCGTCCGCACCTATTATTATTACAGGATAATCCTCTTTTATCCTCTCCAAAGATGCCGTAAGCTCCGACAGTGAATTGGAGTCGAGGTCCGCCCAAGTCGTACTGACTGCTGGCGGCATATCAAAAATATAACTCAGCGCTGGAACATCGCCAAAGGTAATTATACTTTTTGAGGTCAGGCTGTTTTCTGACATAAAGCCGTCAAGCGCTTCAATGGCTTCCTTTTTAGCCGCAGTTGTCTTTAACCCGTCTGCTATACTTGAGCTTTCAAGCTTTAACGCAACGCGCGGATTTTTACTGTCAGCCTCATCGTGAAAGACAAAAACTGCTCCAAACAACAGGCTCTGCACCATAACGCATATAAATACAAAAGCTGTCACAGTCTTTAGGGGAAATGTCAAAGCCGCGCTCCTGCTCTCAGCCGCCTGAAACAGTTCATGCAAGAGCAAGATTGAAACAGGCGCTATTATAAATAGATTGTTTATCACAGGATATAAGCCGTTGTTGCTGCCAAGCGGCGTTATAAATACCGTAACCAAGGCAAACACTGCCCAAAGCTTTATTTCTGCATTGCTTTCCCTGTAAACTAAAGTCCATATGCTGAGCGCTATGACTGTCAAAAGATATACTGCGAGCCATTTATACATACAGAAATATTCCGTATAGTCAAAGTCAAACATTCCTTTTCCATAGCACAGCCTTAAAAGGACGAACAAGCCAAGAATATATACTGTTTTCAAAATAATTTGTATTATCCTGTCTGCGCTCTGAAAGTTTTCTAATATATCTGCTTCAGCTGCCTTTTTTTCTAAAAAGCGCCGTTTTACCGCGAATACAATAACTCCCGCTATCATATATAACACAAAGAGCAAAAGCCATGGGCTATAGCTTATATAATCTCCGAACATCGCCGTTATCATTGACGTCGGCTTATAATCAGTGGCTGTGTCCGTCATTCCGAAAAGCGAGGAAATCATATTTGGATATGCAGCCACGCCATAGCGCATTGAGATATAAATAATTGGTGTTATCATTCCAATGCAATATCCGATAACGCAGTACAGTGTTCTTTTTATGAGTGGCGCGACGCCTTTCTTTTCCACGAATACACAATAATACCACAAGGGCAGAATAAACGCCATATATGTTATGTTAGGCATTCTCGCAGCCACGGCAAGTCCTAGAATAACTCCTGCTATTATATATGCTTTTTTGCTGTGTATAACAGTACCGCTTATATCATCACTGTGTTTTTGCTGTTCATCTGTTATTGCTTTAAACAAAATTAGCGAAGCGGCGGTCATCATAATGTACCCCAGATAATGATATAAAATAACTGACGGCGCCCAGCAAAGTGAAAGCGCGGTAAATTCCGCAGCAAATAAAAGCCACTTTAAAAGACGGCTTTTTTCGCCATAGCGGTTTACAAAAAACAGGTATGCTCCTGCGGCAGCGGCGCCGATAAAGAGGCTTGTATAAATATTCATTCCTATCCATGTGCCGCCATATGGGAGTTTAGTCAACAGTGCGCCTGTGACGTTGGCAAGATATGTTGCAAGTCGCCACATTGGGTTCATCGTATCAAAAAAACGGTAGTTTCCCAATGCGTAGCCTGCATCCATAAGGTCAACTCCAACTGTAACTTTTCGCAGCGGATATATGAACAAGACAAGTGCAAGCAAATGTTCCAAAGCATTCCTGCCTGAAAGCTTTATCCTTGCTATCTCTATGAGTGAACATATCAGATATACCGCGACAACTGTAAGCAGCATACGAATGAGGAATAGTCCTACTGATGAATTTATGTGCTCACTACATTTAAACCATTTTACCCACCTATCTCTTATGTCTATATGCTCATGTATGAGATATACGCCAAATGTCGCGCCAGAAAAGAGTTCTATTAAATTTCTGACCTGTTTTGGCACGCTTAGTTCTTTTTGGGTTCTAAAGACGAGAAAAAGCCCTATTGCGCCGATATAACACAAAAAATGGTTGTATGAATACGCATAATCCACGAAATCCTCAAGGGAGCCTGTTCTGAAATACACTGCGCGCAGGACTATAAACGACACAAATATCATCAGAGCGCTCGCAATGTACAATGCTGCGGCACGCAATCTGTTCGTGACTAATCGTATGCCATAGCGTCTTAGATATCCGCCTGTGAGGTAGAGGACTACGAACCAGTATGCGTCATAGCCGTACTTTTCCCATGGAAGCTTCATCGGAATGACGGTCTTGGAGATGCTGAATACAATGAGCAGGGCAAATATTATAGCGCGCATTGTTTTTTTGTCTATAAGATTAAAGCCCTCGTTTAAAAAGGGCATCAAAAAACATAGGACAATATATGCTGTCGCAAACCAATAGTGTTCTGTAAGTATGGGGAATACATAACTGAATATTTGATATAGGTTTATGATGTTTCCGCTTATGAATGTGGCAATTGTACCGATAATGACAGAATAAAACAATACTTGCAGCCATATTTTTAGTGGGCGACGGAGTGCTTTTTTGCCATCAAACGGCACTGGTGTCTCTCCTATGCCGAAATATCCGCTTATGAGGACGTACACATTTACGGCGACGAGGCAGAATGCCTCTAACAGCCATATTGTATAGTTTATTGCGCCCATTTGAGGGGAAATAGGGCTGCCAAGCAAGCCGCCTTTGCTGAAATAGTGCAGGCTCACTATCATCATCATTGCCAGTATTCTTAGGATTTCATAATTTAGCTGTCTTGACTTTTTTTCAGTTGCTGTCTGATTTAAGTCCATATGTGTGTATCCTTTCTGTGTATTCTTTTTGATGAAGTTAATGTTTATTATAAGTAATTGTAAAATGTTTTCTCAACCGTCCGAGTTTGTGTGAAATATACAAAAACGCGACTTGGTGCGCGATGCGAATCGTCGCTTATTTTGTATATTTCACCCAAACTCTATGTTATTGAAACTACCCGTAGCAGAAGCGTGATATCAGCCTGAAACTCGCTCCGCTCGTCATTAGTTTGTTATGCAGCTGCGCTGCGAGGGAATTATACCCTAAGAAATTAAATAAAATTTCACAATAGACAAAAAGTTTATTATATTCATAACGCCAATATATTTTGCGCAAGCCGTACAGCCCCTTGTCCGTCTATCAGCTTTTTCTCCTGAATATATAAGCGCTGCCTGTAAGAAAAGTCACTGACGCAGCGCAATAAGGCATCAGCTATGTTTTGGGCGACGGCTGCCCTGTCCTCTGAAATGCAGCCCGCGTTCTTTATCTCAGTAAGCCGCGAAAGCGCCTGCGCGCCCTGCCGCTGGTTTTCCGCGAAGTAAAAGCATACCATAGGCACGCCTACTGCACAAGCCTCATATATAGTGCTGCCTGTCGCAGTTATCACTGTATCGCATTTCTTCATAAGGTCTTTTAAGCTGCTTAATCCCTCATGCACTATTACATTTTTATATCCGCTACTTTTTTCTTTAAGTCTGTCTGCAAAGCTGTTAAACGGACCGCTTACCATATGGTAAGTTATGCCGTAACCTAGCAGCTGATTTTTTAATATTTCATCAAGAATAGCGCCCGCCGCAAAATGCGGGTCACTCCCGCCCGTTGTAATCATAACATCTGATACTTTATCCCTGACCTCATAATCAATGCCATATCTGTAAATATCCCTGAGTGGCATATATTTCGCGCCAAGCAGAACTTTGTCAGGCTTGGGCGTTTTTTGGTATTTTGATGCGAGAGTTGGTGCATATATGTTATAATTTATCAGCAGCTTTACAGGATATGGTTTACCCATGTCCTCCAGATACGCCGTTTTACACATTTCGCCCAGGCTGCGCAGATAGCTCTCAGTGACGCAATAGCTGTCAACAAGGATTATGTCCTCTCTGTTTAATATGCGCGCAAGCTTTCCAAGCTCACTCTCCATATCCGTATAATCCGTATCAAGTACGGTACACTCAAAGCCCCGCCCATTTATTATAGTCCTGCCATCATTGTCCGCAGATATGAAAACAGGTCTGCTGCCAAGCTCTAGCGCCGCCTCCGCAATAGAAAGGCAGCGCATAATATGTCCCATTCCAACTTTGGCATTGCCGTCCGCCCTAATATAAAACATATCCGCTGTCCTCCATTATTATATTTTGTTATATTTTTGCCCTGCCCTATTTGTCCTTCTTCACGCATTTGCGCACCAGCATAAACGCCTCCGCGCGCTCCATTCCCGCCGCCATG
>CANQHZ010000064.1 GCA_947623805.1 uncultured Lachnospiraceae bacterium
TTTTCTCTTAGGATTTTCAGGTATGCATTACTGTTTATTTGTCAAGGTGCTGCTGCCTTATCTTATTTGCGACAGCTCTTATATCTTATCACAACCCGTCGCAATTTGTCAAACACTTTTTTGGCAAAATATGTTAATTTTTTCTATTTTTTCTATTAAAAACTTATTCACTTATCTCGACATTCTATACGCCACAATAAACTGATTTTTCAAACGTAGAAAATCCTCCAACTGCTTTAAAATATAAAACAATACCGCTCTCGCCTCAAATTCATCACGACTTTGCGGAAGCTTTTGATGTTTTATATTTTCAAACATTTCTTTTAATTCGTTTAAAAGCTCCGATACGTCATTGTCCCTGTGATATTGCGCCACTATATGTTTTACAAATTCGGATATATCGCTTGTCTGACGCGGTTGATTCGTTATCATTATAATGCTTTTGTATATATTTTTTAACACGCGGCTTTGATTTTCGCGCATTTTGATATAATCAAGCTCGTATGCAGATACATTGCGCAGGGTATTGTTGTAGTTTTTCAGGGCACATTCTTTTGCGCTTTCAATTTTTTCTTCAAGACGCACAAAGCAATTATCGTTGTATCCATGCTTATCCTCATCACACAATCTTTGCGACATCCTCTGCAAAATTCCCTTTATTTCTTCATCTACAATAGAAGACAATATTTCAAATTCCGTTTCTTTGCGTCGAAGATGAAGATTTATTAATATGCCAAAAAATATACCAATCACAAGCAACAGCAATTCATTAAATATCATATCAAATCCAAAACTTTTGGCAGACAAAAAATGTGACATAAGGACAGAATTCATCACAATAGCTTCTCCCCAATGCGCACTCAAACAAAGGAGTGAAAAGAAAAATAGATACACTGAAAATGCCAAAATAGTAAATCCGAGTATTTTATAGCATATTGCTGCCAAAAGCAAGGCACACACAAAGGCGGCAGCTCTGTTTGCGGCCGTTTTTAAGGTTTCCCTTTTCGTGTTTTGAATGCTCAAAACAGTGATTATTCCCGCTGTTACCGGATTCGTAAGCCCCAGAATATTTGCTGTCGCTATGGCAAACACTGCCGCAATTGATATTTTTAGCGCTTTTGTGAGATTGTCCCTGCTTTTGGTATTTTTTAACATTTTCTATGACCTTATAAATTCCATAAGTTCTGCTTTGCCTATGACGCCTACTGAGGTTGCTGTCTTTTCTCCGTTTTTAAATAAGATGAGTGTCGGAATTGACATTACACGATATTTTAGAGCAATATCATCTGCCTCGTCCACATTTAATTTGCAGATTTTTACATCTGTCACTTCATTTGATATATCATCTATAATCGGTCCAAGTCTTTTGCATGGTCCGCACCAGTCTGCCCAAAAATCGACCAGCACGGGAATATCGGATTTTAGTACCTCTTGCTCAAAGCTTTCGCTTGTTAAATGTATTACAGACATTTTATACCTCCTCGTATATTAGTTTGTTTTTCCTTAATAATATTAGTATACCATTATTATATAAAATTAGTAAACTGTTTTGTTTTCACCATTTAAAACAATCGAAATTACATGCGCAAGCGGTCCGCATGCGTTCATTGCCTCGTCAACCGTGTTGGTCTGCGCTCCCAATTCTATAAGAAGACTTTTGGGACGATAATGTAAATTGTAGCGATAGCCTTTCAGGTATATACGCCTTGTGGCTCCCGGATAATATTCCTCGGCGGCTAACTGCATTTGAAAAGCAAATGAAATATTATCCTGAACGTATGGATTGGGCAGACTTGTAAGCGCTCCTAACTCCCTCGAGTAGCTTAGCCCGTTGAAAAACATGAATTTTGCCATCGGAATATCCTGAATTGTATTCACAAGTTTTGTATCAGCTTTTACTTCATCACGGTGTAAATCTATTATTACTTCTATAGACGGATTTTGAGCCAATACTTGTTCTAAGCCTGCTGCTGCATTTGAATAGGCATAGTCTCTGCTTTCCACATCATACATTCCCATATGGTGTATTACATTGAAACCGTATTCGTCGCGCAGTATCGTGCATAAATTTTCCCCGACGCCCATTATGGTAGTGCTTATATCTTCCGGGTCCGAGTCAATAAACGTTTCCTGGGAATGTGTGTGATAAACTAAAATCTGTGGCAGGGAGTTGTCTTGCTTTATTGTTGCGTCAAAACCCATAAGCGTGTCATATTGTATCTGACTTTCCTGAATCTGTGTCGTAGGGTCTTCTGAGTAAAATGTCTTCTTTATAAAGCCTTTCTCCTTTAGCTGTGATATAGAATATGTAGCTGATGGTTCTGTGACCGGAACAAACCCGCTTGCCTGCGATAGACTTTCTTCTTGTGACGCGGCCTGGTTCTCGGCTGCTACCGCTTCCCAAAGCGCTATATCTTGTTCTTGCCCTTGCGCCTGTGCCGCCACTGCGTTTTCCTCCAAAGCTGCCTGTTGTACGGTATCAGGATTTTGCTGTCCCTGCATGTATTCTGATACAAGCATTTCGTTCTCGTATTCTTTTACCAGATATTGCTCTACAGGAAGCATACGCCAAACTCTATTCCAGATAATTTCGACAGGTTCTCTTTTTTGCCAATCACTGTCTATATATGTCAAAAAGGGATTGTACATTTTCATTCCATGTGTAAGTGTTCCATCATATATGATTTTTATGACAGATGTGTCATTTTTAGCAAATTCCTGTTTCACTTTTACAGCAAGTCCGATACAGAGAAACAAAAGAAACATAGACACTGCCAGTCGTTTTTTTGTTTTGGTTTCTACGTACATGTTCTCATCCTCTCCCATCCTGTCCCATATCAAGCGCCATATTGATTGCTTCTGATAACGTAAAGCTAAGCCTTTTTGTCGTCTCGTCGATATTTTTTGATGTCACATACATATTATGAAGTTGAGTATCCGCGCTATTCCTAAAATAATCAAGCGGTGTCTTTCCCTCGTCATATTCGCCAGAAAGCTTTTCAAGCGCATCACACACTATTGTACCTGCATCGACTACCATCGGTATTCCTATCGCAATAACAGGCACTCCAAGGCTTTCCTTTGTAAGGGCATTTCTGTGATTGCCTACGCCGGAACCGGGATGTATGCCTGTGTCTGTTATTTGGACTGTGCGATTTAGGCGCTTTGTGCTTCTTGCAGCAAGTGCATCTATTACTATAACTATGTCCGGTTGAGTTTCCTTTATTACACCTTTTATAATTTCGGATGTTTCCATTCCTGTTTTTGCCATTACTCCCGGAACCAACGCGCTGATACTGTGTATTTTAGACGCATGGTAGGCCTGTTTTCCGTATTCCTTTATAATATGACGCGTAATAAAAAGATTGTCGACTGTACTAGGTCCAAGTGAATCCGCCGTGACATCTCTGTTGCCAAGACCTACTACCAAAATTGATTTTTCTTCATCTATGTTGGGAAGAACGCTTTTTAATTGCTTTGCAAGTTCTTCGGATATGTCTCTGTGGTAATCCTCGTCGCACTCCTGTAGGTCGGGAGCTTCGAGGGTTATATATGTTCCCATTGGTTTTCCCATGCTTTTAGCGGCATTTTTACTTGTTATCATTACCTTTGAAATGTGAACATCTTCCAAAGCATCATATTCTTCAAGCTGCACGCCGCTCATATGCTCAGCATCACGCCTGCGCACACTTTCCGTTGCTTCAAGCGCTAAGTCTGTCCTTATTTGAAAATGCTGCATACCGATTTCCTCCATTCTCGCCACACTTCCTTATGCTGCCGCATTTATATGATGTATTTTCGTCGTTTAATATAATTTTTCCATTTTTTTTCGTAATATGTATTGACAGAATCAATTCCATAAATTACAATAATCTAGTGTGTTTACATTAGAACGTCCGTGTCCGGCTTTAATGAAACATTCCATATTAACAAGGTGGGAGGTGTCAAGCATGGCAAACATTAAATCTGCAAAAAAGAGAATTTTAGTCAACAGAACTAAGGCTGAGAGAAATAAGTCAATCAGAACCGGTGTCAAGACTGCTATCAAAAAGGTTTATGCCGCTGTAGAGGCTAAGGATAAGGAGGCTGCCGCTGCCGCTTTATTAAACGCTACAAGCGTTATCGATAAGGCTGTAACAAAGGGCGTATATCACAAAAATTACGCTTCAAGGCGAGTTTCCCGCTTAGCAAAGCTTGTAAACCAGATGGCTTAAATTATAGAGTAGATAATAAAACAACCCATGCTACCGTCAAGTGGGTTGTTTTTTATTTGGCTCTTTAGTATATTTTACATCTTCATAATTTTCATTCAGCCAGTCTATCGCTTGGCTCAATCCATCTTCGCTGAAATCAAATAATTTCACCAGTTTTTTGTCATCGTCTGTGGCCTCAAATCCAAACGGCTCACTCCACAAAAAAACCTTTAATTTTTTTTCGTCATCTTCCGTTTCCTGACGGAGAAGAAAGCGTATGCCCTTGTAGCTTCCTGTAAAGTCTTCTTTTTTGACAAAATTAAGAGATAAAAAATCATTTCTGGTAAGCATTTTTCACCCTCCTATATCATAACGCCTGTTTGATTAAGCACTTCTATGAGCGAACCGTTTTTTGATACATATTTATAATCATGGGGGCTATCTTCGTGGAATACGGGGGTTCTGTTTATGTAAAATGCATCTATCCCCGCCACCCTTGCTCCCGCTATGTCTGATTTTAGCTCGTTGCCTATCATAATGGATTCGGACTTTTCCAAGCCATATCGCTCGCAACAGATGTCGTAAAAAGCCGAATCGGGTTTCATGCAGCCCTCGTCTGATGAGATGAGTATCCCGTCAAAATATGGCACAAGCCCCGTGTTTGACAGCTCCTGCCATGTAAAGCTTCTCTGCGCGTTTGACAGCAGATATATTCTTTTGCCTGCTTTTTTCAAGCTTTCCAGACATTCTATGGTATCGTGGAACAGGCTTAAATAGATTATTGAAATGTTCCTAAATTCTTCACATAGCGCTGTAACGTCCTCATTTGACAGTTTATATCCCCTTTGGGCAAAGATTTCATAAAATACCTTGTCAATTTTAATCTCGGGATTTTTATACCTGCCCTCGTCTGCCGCCTGTTTTCGGTATTTTTGCTCTGTCGTCGTGTACATTTTGTAAAATTTTTTCCACTCAAAGGCAAAACCTTGGCTGCGGAGCCATTTTGCATATTTTTTGAAAAAATTCTTGCTGCGCTCATCTGTGTGAATATCTATGAGAGTGCCGTACAAATCAAAAATATAATTCTTGTAGCTCATCTAAGAAACCTCCGTCGTCAAAATCGGGGATAAAGCTTTCCTCGGCGGCTTTTCCCTCCTGAATAAAAGCGTTCTCAACACCTAAGGAAATGGCATAATCTACCACTTTGTCATATTCGCGTTTTGTTACCCGCCGCGACAGGTTTGGGAATTGAAGACTGTTTGCAAGCGGGGTATATTGGCTCATTATACTGACATATATGTCATTTTTATAAGTATTATACAGATAGCTTATGATGTCTTTTGAGTCCTTTGTGTGCGACGGAAGCACTAAATGGCGCACTATAGTGCCTTTGCGCATCAGTCCGCTGTCGTCAAATACAGGCTTCCCTGTCTGGCGTACCATCTCGCTGACTGCGGCTGTAGCGGTTTCAAAATAATCTGGGGCATTTGAATATTTTGAGGAAAGCTCGGCTGATTTATATTTCAGGTCGGGCAGATAGATATCAACAAGACCGTCAAGATATTTTAAGGTCTCTGTCTTTTCATATCCGCTCGTATTGTAGACTATCGGAAGCGTAAGCCCGTCTTTTTTTGCCTGCTCTATTGCCTGCGCTATCTGCGGCGCAAAATGAGTGGGCGTGACTAGGTTTATGTTTGACGCGCCTTTTGACTGCATAAGCAAAAAGAGTCTGGAAAGCCCGCCTGTCGTCAGCACCCTGCCTTTACTGCCGTCTGCTATTTTTTTGTTCTGACAGTATATGCATTTTAAGGGGCAGCCCGAAAAAAATACTGTGCCTGAGCCATTTGTACCGCTTATGCAGGGCTCCTCCCACATGTGAAGCGAGGCGCGGGCGATTTTTATATTTTTATCTGCGCCGCAATATCCTTTTTGTCCGTTTGCCCTGTCCGCTTTGCAGCTGCGCGGGCATAGCATGCATTTATTTTCTTCCATGGCAGCGGCTGCTTACAGCTTAAATATCAAATCGTGGTTTATTTGTTTTGCGCTTTTGACAATATCCTTTTCCTGCCCTTTAAGGTACAGCTGCAGCTGCGCAAGCTCTCCGTCATCAAAACCCTCCGATTTGACAACTCTGCGGCTTGGCAGGATAAGCTCAGCGTAATCCCTTTTTCCGCGGGCATTGCGCTCAAAGCTCACATGAATGACCTTGCCCTTTTTCCCTGCTATAAGACCTGTGTGCGTCATTGTAATTTTGTCGGCATCTCTAAGCTTTATGTCACTGCTCTCCACATTAACTCCTATCCGCCTGCCTTAACAGACATTCAAACCGTGATAAAAAACGGGACAGCCGCCTAAAATGACAGCCGCCCCATATTTTTATCCGAAAATGCTTATTTTTATTTATAGTTGACAATCTTGCCAAAATCTGCTTTCAGCGAAGCACCGCCTACTAAGCCGCCGTCGATATCAGGCTGCGCAAAAAGCTCCGCCGCATTGCCCGCATTTACTGAGCCGCCATAGAGTATGCGTACAGCGTCTGCTGTTGCTGCATCATACATCTCGGCTACACACTCACGTATGCCCTTGCAAACCTCCTCTGCCTGCTCGGTAGTAGCTGTCTTGCCTGTGCCGATTGCCCAGATAGGCTCATATGCGATTATCAGATTCTTGACCTGATCCGCCGTGATGCCAACAAGGTCGGATTTTATCTGAAGACGAATCCAGTCCATTGTGACACCCATCTCGCGCTGCTCAAGCGACTCGCCGCAGCAGAGGATAGGCGTAAGATTATGCTCGTAAGCCTTCTTTACTTTTTTATTAAGCGTGCAGTCGCACTCCTTGAAATAATCGCGTCTTTCAGAGTGTCCGATTATAACATACTCTACACCCGCGTCTACGAGCATTTCCGCTGAAATCTCGCCTGTGTAAGCGCCTTTCTCCTCATAGTACATATTCTCAGCGCCTACTTTTACGTTTGTGCCCTTTACCGCCTCGGCTACAGGCATGATGTCTATCGCAGGCACGCAATATACGACATCAACATCATTGCTCTGAACAAGGGGTTTTAACTCCTCAACTAATTTAACTGCCTGAGACGGAGTCATATTCATCTTCCAGTTCCCGGCAACTACTTTTCTTCTTGACATTTCTTTATCTCCTTAAACTATAGCTTAGGTAATTATAAAACAATTACCGTCAAAATATTTTTTATTAATATACGCTTTTAGCGCATAAGCGGATATTTACAAACCTTATTTGTCGTCTGCCGCTACAACGCCTGGAAGCTCCTTGCCTTCCAAGAACTCAAGGGAAGCGCCGCCGCCTGTTGAGATGTGGCTCATCTTGTCTGCAAAACCGAGCTGGTTTACTGCTGCCGCGCTGTCGCCGCCGCCAATGATTGTAGTCGCCTCTGTCTCAGCCAAAGCCTTTGCTACCGCAATAGTTCCCTTTGCAAGCGTAGGATTCTCGAATACGCCCATAGGTCCGTTCCATACTACAGTCTTTGCTGATTTTACAGCGTCTGCAAAAAGCTCTGCCGTCTTTGTTCCGATGTCAAGACCTTCCTTGCCTGCAGGAATTTTGTCCGCGTCTACTATCTCTACAGCGATATCCGCATCAATTGGATTAGGGAAGCTGTCTGCGACTGTCGTGTCAATCGGAAGAAGGAGTTTTTTGCCAAGCTTTGCCGCCTTATCCATCATTTCCTTGCAATAGTCGAGCTTCTCGTCGTCAACCAGTGAATTGCCAATCTCATATCCCTTAGCCTTGAGGAATGTAAACGCCATGCCGCCGCCGATAATAAGGGTGTCGCACTTTTCAAGAAGGTTATTGATAACGTTGAGCTTGTCGGCAACCTTTGCGCCGCCAAGGATTGCTACGAAAGGTCTTACGGGATTTTCAACCGCATTGCCGAGGAACTCGATTTCCTTCTGCATTAAGTAGCCTACTGCATTCTCGCCGCCCTTTTGTGTAATAAACTTTGTAACGCCTGCCACTGACGCATGCGCTCTGTGTGATGAACCGAAAGCGTCGCATACATATACATCAGCCAAATCAGCAAGCTCTTTGCTGAACTCGTCGCCGTTCTTTGTCTCCTCTTTGCCGCGGAAACGTGTATTCTGCAATAATATAACGTCGCCTTCATTCATAGCGTTTACTGCCGCTGTGGCTGCCTCGCCTGTTACGTTGTAATCAGATATGAATTTTACTTCTTTGCCAAGCTTCTCTGAAAGTCTCTTTGCTACTGGCGCTAATGACTCGCCCTCGTTCGGACCGTCCTTTACCTTGCCAAGATGTGAGCAGAGAATTACCTTGCCGCCGTCTTTTATAAGCTTATTGATAGTGGGGAGTGCTGCTACGATACGTGTCTCGTCCATAATCTCGCCATTCTTTAAGGGTACGTTAAAGTCGCATCTTACGAGGACTCTCTTTCCGCTAACGTTAATGTCATCAACTGATTTTTTATTTAATCCCATTTTTACCTCTCCTTTTATGATTTATTGAAAAAGGCCCGGTCCATAAGACCGGACCTTTATAGGTCTTTGTGTTTTGCTATGATTATGACAGCTCAGCGAAGTACTTGATTGTACGAACCATCTGAGATGTGTAGCTGTTCTCGTTGTCATACCAAGATACAACCTGTACCTGTGTATTGCCGTCTTCCATAGGAGCTACCATTGTCTGAGTAGCATCGAACAGTGAGCCGTATGTCATGCCGATAACATCAGAAGAAACGATTTCATCTGTGTTGTAGCCGTATGACTCTGTCTGTGCAGCTTTCATAGCGTCATTAATCTGCTCCTTTGTAACCTTGCCCTTAACTACAGCAACTAAGATTGTCGTAGAGCCTGTAGGAGTCGGAACGCGCTGTGCAGAACCGATTAACTTGCCGTTTAACTCAGGGATAACTAAGCCGATAGCCTTAGCTGCGCCTGTTGAGTTGGGAACGATATTCTGAGCGCCTGCGCGGCTTCTTCTCTTGTCGCCCTTTCTCTGAGGTCCGTCAAGAATCATCTGGTCGCCTGTGTAAGCGTGAACTGTTGTCATGATGCCTGACTGGATAGGAGCTAAATCATTAAGCGCCTTAGCCATAGGTGCTAAGCAGTTTGTTGTGCAGGAAGCTGCTGAAATAACTGTATCAGAAGGCTTTAATGTTGTATGGTTTACATTGTAAACGATTGTAGGAAGGTCATTGCCTGCGGGTGCAGAGATAACTACCTTCTTAGCGCCTGCCGTAATATGAGCAGATGCCTTATCCTTTGATGTGTAGAAACCTGTGCACTCAAGTACAACGTCTACATTTAACTCGCCCCAAGGAAGCTTTGTAGCGTCTGCCTCTTTGTAAATTGTGATCTTCTTGCCTTTAACAGTGATTGAGTCCTCGCCGTACTCTACAGTTGAAGCATATTTGTATGTGCCCTGCGCTGTATCATACTTTAACAAATGAGCAAGCATCTCAGGACTTGTCAAGTCGTTGATTGCTACTACCTCATATCCCTCTGCGTCGAACATCTGTCTGAACGCAAGACGGCCGATACGGCCAAAACCATTGATTGCTACTCTTACTGCCATGTTAATTTCCTCCTAACAGATAATATTATTTTATCATCTTTATCTTGTCCAAATTGCCCACGATTACACTTTTGCCCGCGGGCGATTGACAAAATTTTATCAACAAAAACATTCTACCTAATTATGGAATAAAATTCAAGACATTTTTTGAAAAAAACAGTAAAAAATCTGAAAAAAATTTTTAATATTTTCAATTCAGCTCTTTTGTGGTAGTGTTATTGTAGATTTGTTTAAAAATGGGAGGTACTTTATGGCGATTAGGGCGGATTTTCATTTACATTCAAATTTTTCGGGCGACAGCAAAGCGCCTATGGAGGAAATGGTTGAAAAAGCTGTTTCTCTGGGGCTTACGCATATGTGCATGACGGAGCATTACGATCCTGATTATGTGTATGCGCCTGGTGAAGATGAGATTTTTGAGCTTAATACAGACTCGTATCTGTATGAGCTTTTAAGGCTGCGCGAGAAATATAAGGATAAAATTTTTGTGGGCTTTGGAGTGGAGCTGGGGCTGCAGCCTCATTTAAAGAAGAAACTGGCGGTTTATTCGCGCTCAAAGGAGTTTGATTTTATTATCGGTTCGTCGCATGTATGCAATCGGAATGATCCTTACTATCCGTCTTTTTTTGAGGGGCGCAGCGCTGACGAGGCGCATCATGAGTATTTTTTGTCTGTGCTTGAATGTGCTAAGAAGCTGCCGTATTTTGATGTGTACGGACATCTTGATTATGTGGTGAGGTATGGTCCGACTAAGAATGACGGATATACTTATGCAAAGCATGCTGATGTTTTTGACAGTATTTTGTCGTATCTTATTGAGAATGGGAAAGGGCTTGAGATTAATACGGGCGGTTTCAGGGCGGGGCTTGGCGAGCCTAATCCATGTGTTGAGATTTTGAAGCGTTATAGGGAATTGGGCGGCGAGATTATCACTGTGGGGTCTGATGCACATTCGCCTGAATATATTGCGTATGAATTTGGCAGGGCGGCTGATATATTGAAGGAGTGCGGGTTTAAGTATTACTGTGTTTTTCAAGGGCGGGCGGCGGAGTTTCTGCGGATTTGATATTAGAAATATAAAGGCTTTTCCTTGACTGAGCGTGGAAAAGCCTTTGTTTTTTTATTTTTACATTTGTGTGATATTATTCTGAAATAGGGTCACACTTTTTTTTAGATACCATATAATATTTATCATTATTGCCAAGTTTACCAACTATATACCACTCATTACCCAGCAAACCTTGTGAACTTTTACTCGTATGTTCTCCATATGCTATATATACATCCCCCTTTGCCAAATAGTGATCGGGGTATGGCGTAAACCTATCAGTTTCACCGAAATCGCCACCACCACTATTCATAATATAAAACGCCGTAGTTGCATCATTACATTTTATTTTTATAGGTGTATCATATATCACATCATTGGAATTGACATTCACTGTTTCAGGCTGTACAGTGTCCGTCGTCTGTTGCTCTGTCGCCTGCTGTTCTGTCTCTGTTGTTTGTTGCTCCGTTGTCTGCTGTTCTGTCGTCTGCTGCTCTGTTGTCTGCTGCTCTATCTCTGTTGTTTGCTGCTCCATCTCTGTTGTTTGCTGCTCCATCTCTGTTGTTTGCTGCTCCGTTGTCTGCTGCTCTGTCTCTGTTGTTTGTTGCTCCGTTGTCTGCTGTTCCGTCACTACGCCCGCATCAGGCAAAATAAGCGTCTGGTTTGCAAATATGACATTCGGATCTTTAATCTGATCCTTATTCAGCTCATAAATGTCGCGCCATTTTTCCTTATCGCCATAGAGCTCTTTGGCAATCTTGCTGAGATTGTCCCCAGTCTTTGTTACATATGTCTCCGCTGCAAAAGCTGTCATGCCTGACATAAGCATTGACATAGTCACGGCAAACACTGCCAGTCTTTTTAATGCTTTCTTCTTCATGTTCTTTTCCTTCTTTCCATTTATTATTATAATGACATAATCATTATAATATTTTACTATACCCCCCCCCCGTACTGTTTTGTCAATATACTTTTTTCATTTTTGTACCAATTTTATACCAACATATAAACATTTGAAATTCATAAAGGAAGCCGGCAGCATCGCCAGCTTCCTTATTTTATCAACCTCTCATTTATCTTTATAATGCCCTCGGCATGACATAATTCTAATATTGCCCTCTGCGTCAATATCATATACAAGGCGGTTTGCCTCATCTCTTGTATCCTGTTCGTTTTGCCCACTCCAGCACTTTTTCAGTCGGTTTCCAGTCATCAGCCTCCATTGCCTTTAGTTCATCCATAGTAAAAGAAATAGTCTCGCCTCGTTCAAGCTGCCCAATGCTACTATTAAGCCTCGCCATATACTCAGCATTTTCCCTCGCCGCCTGCAGGGCATTGTATTCCGCCTCGCTTATCATATAAATATTCTTGTTCTGCGGTCTTGATATAACTACCGTTTCTCCTTCGCTTATCCTGTCACACCATTCCTTAAAATGATCTCGAACATTCACGCTCTTTACTGCCAGCATTGGATATCACCCCTTATTTCCAAATATTAAAACATACATTTTTCTGTACTAAAATTCGTATCAATACTTGTATCTTTATTGTATGCAGAATATGCTTATATGTCAATTCTTCAAAAAAGAATTTTTTCCATTATGGTGTTCTTAAATAAAATTTTTCGCAATTACCTTGTCGCAGATGCCTTATTCCCTTATAATAGTCCCCCCGCCGAAAATATAGTCATCTTTATAAAATACCACTGCCTGCCCCGGCGTCACTGCCCTTACGGGCGATTTAAACTGGCATTTGATTTTGTCTTTGTCTATTTTTTCGATTGTGCAGGGCGCGCCTTTATGCGAGTAGCGGATTTTTGCGACTAACTCTACGGGTTCCGTAACGTCTTCGACTGCCATAAAATTCAAATCATTGCAGATAAGGCTGTCGGAAAATACTTCCTCCGCCTCGCCAATTACCACTTCGTTGGTTTCAGGGCGGATATCCGTGACGAAAACGGGATGCCCCATTGCGAGGTTCAGCCCTTTGCGCTGACCTATCGTGTAATGGATTATGCCTTTGTGCCGTCCTAAAACTGTGCCGTCGGATTTTACGAAATTCCCGCTTGGCGGAAGGCGGTCTGCGGCTTCGCTTTCTATGACTGCGGCATAGTCATTGTCTGGGACAAAGCAGATGTCCTGACTATCAGGTTTTGAGGCTACTTCAAGACCGAGCTTTTCTGCTATTTTGCGGATTTCTTCTTTTTCATACTCTCCTACGGGCATAAGGGTGTGGGAAAGCTGGCGCTGGGTGAGATTGTAGAGCGCATACGTCTGGTCTTTTTTTTCAGTAACGGAGTTTTTGATGACGTATCTGCCGTTTTCAAGCCGCGCTATGCGGGCGTAGTGTCCCGTCGCTATGTAGTCTGCTCCAATCGAAAGGCTGCGCTGGAGGAGCGCCTCCCATTTTACATAGCGGTTGCAGAGTATGCAGGGGTTGGGCGTGCAGCCGCGCAAATAGCTGTCCACAAACGGGGTGATTACAAAATCTTTAAATTCCTGCTTGAAGTTCATGACATAATGCGGAATGTCGAGGCGCGCGGCAACCTTTCTCGCGTCTTCTGCCGCGCTAAGCCCGCAGCAGCCGCCATTCTCTGCCGCTGCGCTTTGTTCCTCGTCCTGCCATATCTGCATTGTCACGCCTATGACATCATAGCCTTGCTCTTTAAGAAGGTATGCGGCAACCGACGAATCCACGCCGCCCGACATGCCGACTACTACTTTTTTTGACATAACTTCCTCCTGCAAAATTTTGAGTTATGGTATCAAAAACAACCGCATTTTGGGCGATTGACTTTTTAAATCATTCTAAAACTACTTCCAAGACATTTGCAACTTTTTCTTCTTTTTAGCGCAATCTGACAAGAACAGATTGATAAGCGTCTGGTATGGTATGCCGTAAATCTCCGACTGCTCCTTGAAATATTCGATAGTATCGCTGTCAATATTTATAGTTATCTGTTTTTTTATTTTTTTCGCATACGGATTTTTTACTGCATTTGAAAAATCATATTCTTCTCTCATATGAGCACTCCTTCCTAAAATTCATAATATTGCCTTGTTTCAGTTTTGCTTGCCTTTCTAGCTGATATAATGCGCACTACCGTGTCAGATACTCTATAGCAATGGCAGACTACCAAAAGATTAGCCCTATTGCTAAGACCTAAAATAATAAATCTTTCTTCCTCCTCTGAGTGATCTGGATCGTCTATAACCAGCGCTTCCTCATCATAAAAAACTGTCTGAGCCTCCTCAAACGATATTTTGTGCTTTGTCTGATTGATTCTATTTTTATTTTCGTCCCATTCAAATTTTATATTCTCCATAATTATATTATAATTATGGCATAGTTATTTGTCAACTCTGTCTGCTCAATCCGTATCACAAATAATTCTTATACATAAAATTGCTACCGCTCTGCTTTTTTCAAGTCATATTTCCACCCCTTTCCCATAAAATGTATTGATACTCCCTTGAAAAAGGTGATTTTAGATGAAACAGCTAAATGTGGCGCAATACTTGAAACCGCGGTATCTGAAAAACCCGATTGTGCTTGGAACATTTTTTTTGACGCTTGCGGGGCTTGTGACGAAGCTTATCGGCTTTTTTTACCGCATTTTCCTTTCGAGGATTTTTCAGGAGGAGGGGCTTGGCATTATAGGTCTTGTCGCTCCTGTGTCCGTGCTTGTACATTCGATATGCGCGGCGGGCATCCAAAACGCGATTACGCGGTATGTCGCCGCCTCGCGAAGTGAAAAGGCTGCACATGCATATGGTTATCTTTTTACAGGCATTGCCATGTCGCTGCTTTTGTCTGCGGGCATGGCATATGTGATATTCACCAAAGCCGCGTTTATCGCGCGGAGCATTATCGGCGAGCCTCGCTGTGCGCCGCTTCTGCAGATCAGCGCGCTGTCTTTCCCGCTTGCCTCACTCCACAGCTGCATAAACGGATTTTTCTATGGAAAGAAAAAGGCAAATGTCCCTGCGGCTTCAATGGTTATTGAGCAGATTACGCGTGTACTCACTGTATATGTGCTGTACTCGTTCTTTTTAAGGCTTGGGGCGAGAATGTCGCTGTCCTTTGTATGCATTGGCATGCTTGTGGGGGAGTTTGTCTCTGCGTCTTTTTCATCATTTATGCTTGCCATTATGTCAAAAAATGCCACGGGCGGCGCGGATGCGTCAATATCAGCCAAAAAAGGCAGGGAAATCTTGACGCTTGCGTTTCCCATCAGCTTAAACCGCATATGCATAAGCCTGTTGTCAACCATAGAAACGCTCCAGCTGCCTAAAATGCTTGTCGCAAGCGGACTTAGCTCGTCTGCTGCACTTTCAATATACGGTGTGTTTTCAGGAATGGCATTTCCGCTTATTATGTTCCCAAGCGCGGTTACGGGCGCGGCGGCATCGCTGCTTATGCCCTCTGTGTCCGAGGCGCAGGCGGCTGGCAACCAGCGACGCATTAGGCATATTTTTTATATGACATTGGGAGTATGCTTTTTGCTCGGAGTATGCTGTATGATGTTCTTTTTGATTTTTGCAGACTTGCTTGGGGAGTTTTTGTTCCACAGCGACGCAGCCGTTTCACAAATACGCGCGCTGGCATTTGTGTGCCCTTTTTTGTATTTGTCGGGCACGCTTGCAAGTATTCTGCATGGGCTTGGCAAAACAGGCATTACCTTTGTTTTTAACCTCCTTTCAATCTCCCTGCGCCTTGGCTTTGTATTCCTTCTTGTGCCGTCCATTGGATTTTCGGGATATATATACGGTGTTCTGTGCAGCCAAATATTTCTAGATTTGTTAATTGTTCTTGCTTTACGCCGATATATCGTATATAATTAGAGTGTTTTGAAAAAAGGAGGTTGCTTATGAGTTTTGAATTTATAAAAAGGCTTCCTACTCCTGACCAAATCAGAGACGAGTTCCCGGTTCCTGCCAAGATGCAGGAGCTGAAGGAAGCCAGAGATGAAGAAATCAAAGATGTGATTACGGGAAAGTCGGACAAGTTTATCGTAATAATCGGTCCGTGCTCCGCAGACAATGAAGACGCCGTGTGCGAGTATGTGTCGCGCTTAGCAAAGGTTAATGAAAAGGTAAAGGACAAGCTTCTGCTTATCCCAAGAATTTACACGAATAAACCGCGCACCACGGGCGACGGCTACAAGGGAATTGTCCACCAGCCCGATCCCGAAAAGGGCACGGACTTCTTAAAGGGCATTATCGCGATGAGAAAAATGCAGCTCCGCTCTATGAGCGAGTCGGGACTTACCGCGGCAGACGAGATGCTTTATCCTGAAAACTGGGGATATGTCTCGGATATTCTCTCATATGTGGCGATTGGCGCGCGTTCTGTAGAGGATCAGCAGCACCGCCTTGTGGTGAGCGGCTTTGACGTGCCCGCGGGTATGAAAAACCCGACAAGCGGCGATTTCAGCGTTATGCTCAATTCTGTCTATGCGGCGCAGCACCCTCACCCGTTCATATACCGCGGCTGGGAGGTTAATACTACGGGCAATCCGCTTGCACACACTATACTTAGGGGCGCTGTCAATAAGCATGGGAACAATATTCCAAACTACCATTATGAAGATTTAGTGCGCCTGCTTGACCGGTACAACGAGCGCGACCTTATGAATCCCGCCTGCATAGTTGACGCAAACCACAGCAATTCAAACAAGCAGTTTAAAGAACAGATACGCATTGTAACCGAAGTGCTTCACTCGCGTAAACACAATCCTGACATTTATAATCTTGTCAAGGGTGTAATGGTTGAGAGTTACCTTGAGGAAGGCTGCCAGAAAATCGGAGAACATATATATGGTAAGTCTATTACAGATGCGTGCCTCGGCTGGGAAGACACTGAAAAGCTGATTTACAAGATTGCCGATTTCTCATAAATTCATATAAGTTTTTTATGAATTTTACAGTAAAAAGATTTTCCTTAACTATGTTTTAGTCTTGGAAAATCTTTTTTACTTTTACTACTGTTATCATTTGATGCTTTTATTGTTTTAGCCCTTTCAAACACATTATAAAGCGATTATTAACCGCTTCACTATTTCTGAGTTTATGTACACTTCTGACAGTATTCCTGCCATAAAAAGTATCAATACGATTATCACTTTTCTAACTTCAATTGCTCTTTTGCGCCAACCTTTTTTTTCCGATACACAATTCCCGTCACAACCATTTTTACCGTCTTTGATAAACCATTTTTGAAATAATATAAGCACAGCCAAAAAGTAAAAGATTTCATGCGGTGTGAGCAACAGCATCGAAAAAAGCAATCCTATAATGCCATACTGATACATCGCGGCAAATACCATCATGCCCAATTCAAATCCACACCAGCCTAAAATTCCATATGCTATCACTCCGCCGGCAAAGCTTGTCGCACATAAAAGCAATATAATAAGCTGTCCAGCCCTTATTCCGGCAACATATTCAAGCAATCCGGCTTTGTAATCAAAAATGCTTTCAAGCTGCGAAAGCTTTTGTGCTGAAACAACTGCATCAAACGGATTTTCATTTTTTATAACGCTTCTGCATAGATAAAAAAATACCATACCAAGACAAAATCCTGCCAAAAAGACAAACATTCTGCTATCAGGTACGGTATTGCTATAGCTTATCCGCTTATACATATCCTCATCATACACTTTATGCTCATCAGCTTCCACGCTCACGGCTTTTTTTGATGTATCGTCATTAAACTTATTCATGGAAAATTCCTGTTTAATTTGTCCTTGTTTAAAGCTTATGAGAAATATGTCTAGTTTATTCGATATTTATTTTTATATGCCAAAATCGCTGCTATAGTTTTTGAGTCCTCTATTGTGCCATTGTATATCATATCTTCAAGTTCCGTAAGAGTATATGGCTTCACATCTACAAACTCATCGTCATCAAGATGTTGATGTGTCTTTTTTAACTCAGTAGCCAAATATATATCTATCTTTTCATTGCAAAAGGCTACTGTCGTCCTTATTGTAATAAGTTTCTCTATCTTACCGCAGGTATAACCCGTTTCTTCTTCAAGTTCTCTCGCCGCCGCGTCTATTGTGGGCTCGTTTGGTTCAAGACCGCCTGCCGGTATCTCAAGAGTGTACCTGTCCAAAGCATTTCGATATTGTTTAACCATAAGCAACCTGCCATCATCCAACACAGCCACTGCAGCAGCAGCTCCGTTGTGCCCTACAAAATCCCATACGGCCGTACTGCCGTTAGGAAGCTGCACTGTATCTTTATAATATTTTGTAATAGCGCCCTCGCACTGGAGCTCTCTTTTTAGTCTTACTACCTTTGTGTCCATTTTTACCTCCGATTTACTTATATTGTATAATATATCTTTATTTTTTATTGTATTCATTATTTTAAGAAAACCGCTAAAAACCGTTTTCTACGGTTTCTAGCGGTTTGCATTTTGTTAATAATTATTTCGCATACTCAACTACACGAGATTCCCTAATGACATTGACCTTAATCTGTCCCGGATATTCAAGCTCTGCCTCAATCTGTTTCGAAATATCACGAGCCATTAATACCATATCTGAGTCATTAACCTGCTCTGGAACTACCATAACACGAATCTCTCTACCTGCCTGAATAGCAAAAGATTTATCGACACCTTTAAAATTGTTGGCTATTTCTTCTAATTGTTTTAATCTGGTTGTATAGGTCTCAAGAGTTTCACGCCTTGCACCCGGCCTTGCAGCAGAAATAGTATCGGCTGCTTGCACAAGACATGCTATTAGCGACTGAGCCTCAACATCACCGTGATGAGACTCTACAGCATTAATAACGATTGCTGATTCCTTATATTTCTTACATAACTCAGCACCAAGCTGTATATGAGAACCCTCCATTTCGTGGTCAACTGCTTTACCAATGTCATGAAGAAGTCCTGCCCGCTTTGCCATCCTCACATCAAGTCCTAATTCAGAAGCTAACAAACCAGTAAGATGAGCTACTTCTATAGAATGCTTTAAGGCATTCTGTCCATAGCTTGTTCTAAATTTCATCTTACCAAGAAGCTTTACAAGCTCAGGATGAATACCATGTACGCCTACCTCAAGTGTCGCAGCCTCACCCTCCTCTTTAATCATCACTTCAACTTCTCTTTGAGCCTTCTCAACCATTTCCTCAATTCTTGCCGGATGAATACGTCCGTCTACAATCAGCTTTTCGAGAGCAATCCTCGCGACCTCTCTCCTAATGGGATCAAAACCTGAAAGGATAACCGCCTCCGGTGTATCATCTATGATAAGCTCTACACCTGTAAGCGTCTCAAGGGTGCGGATATTTCTTCCTTCCCTTCCTATAATTCTTCCTTTCATCTCATCATTAGGAAGCTGAACAACTGAAATAGTTGTTTCAGATACATGGTCCGCAGCGCATCTTTGGATAGCTGTGACGATATATTCTTTCGCCTTTTTGTCAGCTTCCTCCTTTGCCCTGACTTCCATTTCCTTAATCATTACTGCAGTTTCATGTTTTACTTCGTCTTCAACAATTTTTAATAAATGCTCTTTTGCCTGTTCAGAGGTTAATCCTGAAATTCGTTCAAGTTCCTGCACTCGTTCTTCGTTGAGCCTTGCTACAAGCTCTCTTTGCTTTGCAAGTTCTTCTTCATGTGCGATTAGGCTGGCTTCTTTTTTCTCGATAGCATCCGCCTTCTTATCAATGCTCTCCTCTTTCTGCTGAATTCTGCGCTCATAACGCTGAGCCTCCGCCCTGCGTTCTTTGATTTCTTTATCAAGCTCATTTTTAGTCTTGATAGATTCCTCCTTGATTTCAAGAAGTCCTTCACGCTTTTTTGTCTCCGCAGTCTTGAGTGCTTCATCAATAATTTCTCTTGCTTTATTTTCCGCGTTTCCTATTGTAGCCTCGACATTTTTCTTGTAATTTGAAAACGCAACAAAGCCGATTACCGCGCATATAGCAATAATAATTATTGCCTCTATTAGATAGAACATACGCAGGAGCACCTCCTTATTAAATTTTCATTGTACAATCTCGGTCGAAATCAATCTCCCGACTGCATATTATTCAAATGCGCATTGCGCGCAAGAACTAGATGCTGATACTACAACACTACAATTTTACCCTTTAT
>CANQHZ010000065.1 GCA_947623805.1 uncultured Lachnospiraceae bacterium
AACTCACACCTCTCCAATCCTCTCCCAATCCGCTATTATCTCCACATCCCCACTCGAAACCTCCAACTCCACATCCCCAAACGCACAATCCGCAATTTTAATATCCCCAACATCACTATTCCCCGTCACATCACCAAACTCACACCTCTCCAAACATATATCCCCCGTATCACTCTCAAAATGCGCAGGCGCCGCCTCACATTCCTCAACATATATATCCCCCATATCCACAACCGCCGAAAAATTTCCAAGCCCGCAACCCACAAAATCCATATCTCCTACATCTCCCTCAACAGACACAGCATCACACACGCACCCCTCCATTCTCAAATCACCCACATCACATTCAGCCTTGACCTCACGCGCCGAAATACCACTCAAACTCACATCCCCCACATCCGACACAATATCAACCCTATCCAGCACCTTCCCTTCAGGCACAGTAAGCACAAGCCAGCGCTCCTTCAAACCACTTCCAAATGAAAACACCCCATTTTTCTGCCCCTCCTGCTTCACCACAAGCACGCCTCCTTCAACATAAATCTCAGGCTTCGACTTTGCAGGCACTTTATATTCAAGCCTAAACTCATCTCCCGCCGCCACAGTCAAGTCCATAACGCCCGCCTGCACCGAAATACTGTCAAAATGCGCCAGCTCACTGCCCCCATCACTTTCAGACACACTATACTCGCAATACTCATCTCCTCCCCAAAAAATTCCGCCATTAAAATAATTCACAGTGCCAACAATCACACAAACAATCGTCACAATCGAAATCACAGCTATATAAATCTTACGCATACATCTTCCCCTTTCAAACACATCTACCGCCACTAACGTTCCACATACAAGCTTTCAATAATCTTCTCCACCAACGCCGCAACCACCCACACAATCCACGTAATATGCCAGTCAAAGCTAAGAAAACTCCAAATTAAATACACACAAGTCACACTCAGCCAGTACACGGACATCACAGCCTTGGCTTTCTCATTTTTATAAACCTTTTTCTTCTCAATCGGCTCGTAAACGCCACCAGCAGCAGCCTCTCCAAGCAAAAGCACAACCTTATAACTCTTTGACCTCACTCCCGCCGCCACAAACAAAAACACACCTATGCCAATGGCAAAAAACATCACAACAAGCGCATACCCTTCATTTAAG
The DNA here is from genome assembly GCA_947623805.1 of uncultured Lachnospiraceae bacterium. Taxonomy (GTDB): domain Bacteria; phylum Bacillota; class Clostridia; order Lachnospirales; family Lachnospiraceae; genus COE1. The sequence continues at coordinate 1,165 of CANQHZ010000065.1, forward strand.
CCAAGCTCATCTGCCACAATAATCGGCACTACACTCACTATGCACAATATAACGCCTACAGCTATCATTACAGCCAACTCCGCTCTAAAGCTCTCCCGCCTGCCGCGAATATACTCCCGCGTCTCAGCACTTATGCTGCACGCCTCCTTCTTTATATAATCCCATCTGCCCATAACAAGCCCAGAAAACACAAACAGCCCCACAGCCGCCGCAATCGCCACAAACATAATTCCAATACTTACAAAATCGCTTAAACCTGCAACAAATCCGCAGCAGCTCACTATGCACAAAAGCACCCCAAAGCCAACCGCGTACCCCTCATACATCTTTGCCTTCAAATATCCCTTCGCCTCATCTAAAGTAACACGCCGCGCCTTATCAAAGCTTTCCAAAGACACAACTGCCTTTATTCCCAAATCTCCCGCAATCTCATCAATATTTCCAAACTCGGCAATCACAGTGCCAATCGCCTCATTCTCCGCCTTTCCCTCATTTATAAGCTCCATATATTTGTCTTCCATCATCTGCCAAAGCTCCGCTCTCGCCTTTCTGACCTCCTGCGTATCAGGCAGCCTTGCAAACATTGTTTCAAGATAATTCTTTATAGTTTCCATTTCTCTCCTCATTTCCGCGTCACCGCTCAGATTTTTGTTTCAGTTTAACCTTTATTTCAATTCTTTAGTATAAAATTTTCAATAACCTCCTTAGTAAGCTTCCACTCCTCACATTTCTCACGGTAGTATTCCTTTCCCACATCGGTTATCCTGTAATACGTCCTGCGCTTGCCGTTTTCCGCATCGTCATAAAAAGATTCAATATACCCATTCTTCTCCATGCGCGTAAAAGCAGAGTAAAGCGTAGTTTCCTTAATCACATACTTCTCACCCGACAATTTTTTTATCTGCTTTGAAATCTCGTAGCCATATGACGGATTTTCCAAAAGCAAATACAAAATCATCGTGTCGTTATAGCCGCGTATGACATCACTGCTGATACTGTTCATATTTTACAAATATACCTCCTCTCCCGCCGCACGCCAAAATTTAAGACAATAATCCATATCGCACATACTGCATCAGTCGTTACTACGTTTGTCATAGTATGTCTGTCGTAGTAAAAATATAACATAGATATACCCGCATGTCAACATAAAAAACAAAAAAGACGGCTCACGTCTATATCCGTAAACCGTCTGTCATTATCATATTAATTTGCCTCTAAGTCATTCTTAACGTTTCTATGCTACTTTTTGCAGATAAGATGAGTAAGCATAATACGTTTGATTATTAAACAGTATCTTAGACCAGCCATTGTTGCCTATCGCCACGCGATATACCATATCCCCGGGGTTCATAGGCACTACTATGGTATCGTCACTGTCTGTACTGGGCACTGTCCGTATGTTTACCTGGGTATTAGCCATAACCACTTCATTCACATCCGTATACTGCACATTTGCAGCCATTTCTGCCGAAATAAGCTCCGCTCCGCCAGCAACCTTCGCATCCGCCACGCTGTCATAGCTGAAATACGAAACGTCCATATCAACTGCTCCGTTTATTCCCGCAATCGCGGCACTGCTCGTATACTGCCACATAGCATGCACATCCGTATATGTAGACGCAGGCGTTATAGGAAACGGGTCAGTCGCGTATTGAGCCACCCACACCTTATATCTGTTGAGCATGTTCATATCCCAGTATGCGCTGTCTGTCATGTCATTTTTAGAGCTGTAAAACATCGGTGTATATCCGTTTACCGATATAGTGTCAAGAAACTTCACGGCCAATGCCGTCCTAGTCATTTTGTCCAGCATATAATGTCTGTTTGCGGCGCTTTTATATCCCTCACAGTCATAAGCTACCGGAAAAGTAATCCTGTATTTGCTTATTATATTCAACACAAACGCCGCTTCCTCCATCACCTCGGCCTCATTTACCGCCGATGAAAATACATAAGCCCCGACCCTTATGCCTACTCTTTGAGCCTCCTGAAGATTGTAGCGCGCGTATACGTCCTCACTCAAAATACCCGTCGCCATAGCCCTGTATGCTACCCTAATCATAGCGAACTGCACACCCGATGCCGCCACCATATCCCAATTAATCAATCCCTGATAGCTCGAAACATCAATGCCAAGCGCAGGCACAGCGACCTCTTTCGGAGCAGCATTCGCTTCAATCTTTGACGTCCCCGCAGCCACCAATATCATCACAGCCATGACAAATACCTGTACCACTGCTAATATTCTTTTCCCTATGTACCTCATAATCCTCCATTCATAGGTAACATTGCTCTAAACCGCCTCAATGTACCAAATAACATAATCTAAAGTATAAACCACGTTTTCATGCACCAAAGACAATATACCATACTTTTAGAATTATGTGAAGATTTTTGTCGAAAAAAGTTTTTCAAAAATTTTTCCAGCCTTACCCCAACATACCGCCCAACATACCGCTGCCAATACATATGCAAAAAGTAGTCACACTCGAATTGCTAATCAAATTAAAATCAGGCTCAATCACAGCGGAAACACCACATATTATAAAAAAGTAAAAAGCTCCCGCCGCCATTCCCCACAAAAAACGCCTGCTCGCCGCGCCCTTTGAAAAAAGGAGCCCCGACAAAAGCGAAGATACACAGTAAATCGCTATTATACATATCTCAACCACAGCTTCACTAAGCGAAAACTTGTACAGCAGCCCCGCCACAGCCAAAAGCAGCACCCCCGTAACAAAGTATGACGCCACCAGACATTTCATAAGTGCGATAAGCCTTTCCGTTTTTAAAACATCTTTCATTTTCAGTCCCCCATTCCTTATACGCAAGCCACAGCCGTTACTGCCCGCACAGACAGCAGCAAAAAACCTATCTAATACTTGCAATATTTAACCGTCACTGTTATAATTTATGCAAGTGCCCTTAAATAAATAACCAATCGGCACAATATTTTTATTAAAGGAGTGGTTTTTTTGGATACCCCTGGTGTCATACAACTCGCAATTCTTCTGCTGCTTTTAATACTGTCAGCATTTTTTTCCTCCGCGGAAACAGCGCTCACCACAGTAAGCGCCGTAAAAGTACGCGCACTGCTTGAAGAAAACCCCAAAAGCAGCATTCTCACACTTCAAAAAATTCTCGATAACAAAGGTAAACTGATAAGCGCAGTCCTTATCGGCAACAATATAGTCAATATCAGCGCCTCATCGCTTATGACCTCACTAGTCATCAGACTATGGGGCAACGCCGCAGTAGGCATAGGCACAGGCATACTCACGCTGATAGTCCTCATTTTCGGCGAGACAGTCCCCAAGACATGGGCTATGTGCAATAACGAAAAAATATCAATCGCCTATTCAAAAATCATATACGCAATAATGTACGTGCTCACGCCCGCGATATTCATCCTTGACAAAATATCAGGCATTTTTCTCGGCCTGCTACACATCGACCCCGCAAAGCGGTCCATGATGACAGAAACCGAGCTAAAAACATACGTAGACGTAAGCCACGAGGACGGCGTCATAGAACAGGAAGAAAAAAAGCTCATCTACAACGTATTCGAGTTCGGCGACTCCGTCGCAAAAGACATCATGATACCGCGCATAGATATGACCACAGTAGACGTAAACGCATCCTACGACGAACTTTTAAACATATTCCGCGAATCAATGTACACACGCATACCAGTCTATGAGGACGAAATTGACAACATAATCGGCATCGTAAACGTAAAAGACTTCCTGCTGCTGCAAAATAGAGATAATTTCCAGATACGCGATATCATGCGAGACGGCTATTACACCTACGAGTACAAAAAAACCGCCGACCTCCTCCTTGAAATGCGCAGCATCACAGCAAACATAGCACTCGTCCTAAACGAATACGGCGCCACAGTAGGCATGATTACCCTCGAAGACCTGCTCGAAGAACTCGTCGGCGAAATACGCGACGAATACGACGAAGACGAAGACGAACTCCTCAAAAAAATAGACGAAAACAACTACGAAGTCAACGGCAGCATGAAACTAGACGACATAAACGATGCCCTAGGCACCACCTTCTCCTCCGAAGACTACGACTCAATCGGCGGCATAATCATAGAACTCCTAGACCGCCTCCCCACAGAGGGCGAAGAAGTCACCACCAAAAACAACATCCGCCTCACAGCCAAACAAGTAAACAACAACCGCATAGAATTAGTAAATATCCTCCTACCAAAAGCCGAAGACAATCCAAACACTGAACCCGCAGACACCCCCGAATGTGAACCCGCGGATAACGATACCAACGATAATAATGACAACAATAACAATAACGACAATAACAACAATAACGATAATGACAACAATAGCAATAATGACAGCAACAGCGATAATAACAGCAATAACAACTATACCAACAGCAATATCAATAATGACAATACATCCGACAACAACACAAACTCCAACAACTAATTAATTACATTAACAAAAAAATAAAAAATCCCACTGCACTAAAAAAACAACCGCAGCGGGATTTTCTTTCTTTCATTCATTCATCCAGCACCAACAACCAAAGCCCGAGCAGGGACATATACCCCCTAAGGGCCTTGGGAAGCGTCGGCACTTAGCGAAACAAGCGTTAAAAGCGCAGCTCCTTTTAACGCGCCGTTGAGCTTAGTGTCCGCTACGCTTCCCACTAGCGCAAGCGATGCCCGCAGGGGGTATATGTCCCTGCTCGGGCGCCGCCTGCCACATCCTCCACTCCCTCTAACACATATCCGCATAAAACCTATACGTATCCATAATCTCCTCCGGCACATTCGCCGTATTCTTCTGCAACGCCTTCACCTTCAACTCAAACTCCTGCTTCTTCTTCTGCGCATTCCTAGTCCCCCTAGCCATAGCCACCTCATAAGGCCTCTGCAACACCAATTTCGCCCTAATCGACTTCTCAAACGGCACATAAGTCGCAATAAGCTCCCTAGCCACCTTATTCATCTTCATCGACCCATTCGCCTCATTCTTAACCCAAGCCTCATAGTCAATCAAAAATACCTCCCGCGAATTATTCCTCCCCTTCTGAATTTGCAGCTTAAACTTCTCCTTCGCCTCATCAGACATATCACGGTTCTTGCGGTAAAACTGTATATAATCCATATACTCCGAAGTAAGCGACTTAATCTTAACATCATTCCAAGCCATACCCTGAATACACCTGCAAAGCTCCCAGCGGAACCGCCCAAACATCTTCACCATCAAATCGTCAATATTCGTATTCGTCATAATCGGGAAACAGAACCGCCCCGGCGTACCCTTATTCTTGCTTCCGACCTCCTGCCACATAGACGCATTAAGCCCATACAGCGGAAACAGAATAATATCAGGATACACATTCTTCATCACAGTCTCATTTATAATCTTCAAGTCATTGTTGGAATAAATAACCTCCCTGTAAAACACAGAATAGTCAATCTTCATAAGATTCTGCACACTCTCATTAATCTTCTTCTTCGTCACAAGAATCTTGTCAAGATATCCGAAAATAGCCTCCTTATACAAAATCGGCATATACGCACTCGGCTGACCGTAAAGAGTACGGGTATTGCTCATCTGCATATTCATGACCTCATACTCCACGCGCTTATCCATATTTGCAAGGAGCGCTTTCTGCTCCTTCTCCGTAATCTCGCCCTGCTTTTTAAGCGAACGCAGATTTTCCTCATAATTCTCGTCAAACTCACTCTTTGACGGCTCACGCTTTCCGTCATGAATCATATCGAGCCACTCCATCATAGTGACTACCTTGCACGGACCCTCGTTTTTCTCAGGTTCAATACCGCACAAAAATTCAAGATGTTCCTCGTCAAGCAAACGCTCGTCAAGCATACCGTAATTCATAAAAAGCTCGACAGCCTTGGGCGGCGCGATAAGTCCCTCCCTAATTTTTCTGTAGCAAGCAAGATAAAGCTTGAATACGATGGGCGTAATCGCCTTTTTCGCCTTTTTGACATCGTCCTCCACAGAAAGACGGTCAGGCGCTTTCACAAGATGCTCCACGTTTACTTTTAGCGTGACCTCGTCCTCCGCGCTGATTACGCCATACTTCAAAATCTGAGCCATAGAACCCTTGAGAGACGCCACATCATGCTTAATCTCAGCCTCGTGCTCCTCCTTTGACTTCTGCTCTTTCTCGCTTATTTCCTTGGTTGCAAGGCTTGACATCTTATTTTTCATAGCCTCTATATCCAAATCCGGCATTTCAGGCATCTGATTTTTAAGCTCGTCATACTGAAAGCTGACCTCACTGATAATATTTGACAAAAGTATATGAAGTTCAATCGGCATATCGCCTTTTTTCTTTATCTCCTGAGCCTTGGCGCAAAGCAGCTCGTATATGTTTTTGCCACGCTTAAAAGCCGTATATTCAAGCAGATTTTTTATGTACTCCACCATAGCGGCGCAGTCTTCCTTAATCGACGCTACAAATACCGTTATCTCATTCACCTGGATATTAACCATTTCCTCGCTGTACGAGAAATAAAGCTTATTCGCGCTTAACGGTATCTTCGCACCCTCCTCATAATAAGGCAGCCTGTCGGCGCTTATGTCGTTTATGCCCTTATACATCTGAATTTCTTCAAGCTCGTCAATAGCCACAGCAGGCAGGCTAAAGCTATTGCAAATCGCCTTGTAATCCTCATAGCTTTTCTTTGCAAACTCAAAAAGACGCACAGCCCTGTCTGAAAGGCTCTGCTTTATTCTATACATGTCCACAGCATACTTAAACTGCGATGAAATCATAATAGCACGGTAATCCGCGTTTTTTGATATAATATTGCGCACAGTATCCTCGCCCGTGACAGGGATTGCGTATATCACAGAATTTTCAAGCGCTGTATACGTCGCACAGTACGCCTCCTCATTCACCTCATTGAGCGCAAGATACGAACCCTGGGCACGCACCAGACGCACATAGTCCATCTGTACCATTACCTTGCCCGAAAGCACAATGCCCACCTGAGTAATGGCGTCTCCTTTCGTAAATATAACCTCTCCTTTGACCACTGCATTTTTTGCGTTATCCTTAAGCATCAAATCACCACAACCTTTCCAAGCCGACTTCTATAATTTCCGTCGGAAAATTTTCCCCTTTACTGCAGACGCATGCTATATAATTTTCTATCGCGTCATATATTTTTATATTAAAACAATTATTTTCATTTTCATAAATATGCCTAAATTCCTCATCAGTCACATATCCGCTTATTCCCGCGCCAATACCTCGCCCCGTAAGCTTCACACAGCTCTCCTTAGCCGTCCACATCTTATAAAAAAGCGTTTCCTGCTGCATCGGAGATACACTTCCGCATTCTATAATCCGCTCATACTCCTCACGCGAGTAAAAACGCTTTGCCGTATTCATACTCCATTTGCGTTTTTCCTGGATATCCACCCCTATCGGGGAAATGTCAGCCGCACATATGACCCAGTCCCCCGAGTGTGAAAGCGAATAAAAAAAATCCCCGTTTCCTTTAATATAGGGTTTTCCATATTCGCCGCGCGAAATATTGACCTTGCGCCACCTCGCCTCGCTATTGCCCGCCTCCAGAAAAGCATACCGCAAAAGCAATCCCGCAAATACGCTTCTTGCATAGCTACCCTTATGCTTTATGGCTGAAAGTCTGCTCTGCCTGTCACTGTCAAGCTTTGCTATAATTTTCTCACTATCTTCACTGCAAGCCGTATCTATATCAACAGCTTTTACCGCATATATTATCATTCACTCTAAATATAAGGCTGCCGCACTAAGGAATATAAGCACAAGATACGGCATCATATGCTTTGGATATAATGCCATATCTCATATATTTAATCCTTATTGCGACAGCCCCAGCGCATACAATTAATATTTTCCAAAATCAGAATCTAAAGATATAATACTTTCATTATCTATGTACTCATCATCGCTGCTGTCATCGCCGTAATCTTCATCATAGCCTGACTTTCGCGCCTTAGCGGATATGAGCTTATATCTGCTGACAGCATGCTGTAACTGCCCCGCAAGACTTGAAAGCTCCGCGCTCGCCGCAGCGCACTCCTGAGATGTAGCCGAATTTGTCTGTACTACATCTGCAATCTGCGAAATGCCTTGATTTACCTGACTTACTGAAGTTGCCTGATTTGCCGATGCGGTAGCTATATGCTCGATAAGTGAGGCTATATTCTCGACAGAACCAAGTATTTCTTCCAACGCAGATGCCGTCTCTACCGCAAGCTTAGAACCGATTTCAACTTTCCTGATTGAATCCTCTATCATCTCGGCAGAGTCCTTAGCCGCCTCAGCAGACTTGCTTGCCAGGTTTCTGACCTCGTCCGCCACTACGGCAAAGCCCTTGCCATGTACTCCTGCCCTAGCCGCCTCTACTGACGCGTTGAGTGCAAGTATGTTTGTCTGGAAAGCGATATCGTCTATTACTTTCATAATCTTAGAGATATTCTCTGAAGACTCGTTTATATCCTGCATAGCAGAAATCATATTCTTCATCTGCTCATTGCCGCGAATAGCGCCGTTCTTCGTATTCTGGACAAGCTCGTTTGCGGAATTTGCGTCGTTTGCGTTGACCTTCGCACCTGACGCAATCTCCTCGATGGATGCCGTAATCTCCTCAATAGCGCTTGCCTGCTGCGTAGTACCCTGCGCAAGCGAATTGCTCGCACTTGCCACTTCGCTTGCACCCGATGACATCCTTGCCGCCGCGTCACGGATAACAGTGAAGTTTTTATTGCTGTCGCGCAGCATCTTCTTGATAGCCTTGCCAAGCACATCCTCATCGCTTGCAGGCTTGCAGCTTACCGTAAGGTCGCCCTCCGCAACACGCTCCATGATATGCGCCTGATTGCCGATATTGTTAATCATATAATCGAAGTCCTCAGCCAAATCGCCGAACTCGTCATTTGTAGTCCTCTTGATAGTCTGGTTTACATCGCCAAGTGCAATCTTCTTTGCTGCATTCGCAAGCGTGTCAATCGGTTTGAGCACTCTGCGCCTTATAGCCTCCGTAACCATACCTATGCAGAGAACATAGACAATAATTGAAACTATTATAAGGAAAGTTATGCGTGAGTTGATGTACTCGTTTACCTCATCCCTCGGCTTGCCCGCAAACATCATGCCTACAATATTGCCGTCTGAATTTCTGACAGGCATGTAATAGCCGAAATAGCGCTCACCGTTAATCACTACTTTGTTTGTCTGATACTCCTCACCGTTGTCAAGAACAGCCTTTTCGATAGCGGCATTGTCCAAGGTAGTACCCGTCACCCTGTTGCCATTGCTGTCTCTTATAGTAGTGGCGCGCCTTACATTGCCGTAAAATATGGTAATCTCCGCCGCATTGTTCTTTGCGTACTTGTCAACCATGTCCATATTCTGGGTAATATTAATATCGCCCTTGTAAACATCCTCTCCCTGGAGTGTGATATCGCCTCCGAGCGCGTCAAGCGTAAGCAGCGCTCCCGAAGTCAACCCCCGCAAAGTCGCCATAGTCTCCCTTTCCATACCCTCAGTGATTGTAAGGGCGGCAAAGAATACTATAAGCACGCACGCTACAAGCAGCGGTATAGTCGTGATAGATAATATCAACAGCTTCACACTAAAGCGGCGCTGTTTTTTTTGTGTCTCGTTTTTAATTTCGTTTTCCATAAGTAACAAATCCTTTCATAATCTTTAGACTACTTTATCTTATATTGTAAATTGTTTCTTGATTTTCGTCAATGATTAAATTTAGAACATAAGATATTTTTTCATGGTATGAAGTGCATTTTTTTCAAGACGCGATACCTGAGCCTGCGAAATACCTATATATTCCGCCACCTCCATCTGCGTTTTCCCCTCAAAAAAACGCAAAGTAATAATCTCACTCTCCCTCTCGTCAAGCTTCTTCATAGCCTCGCTCAAAGAAATATTCTCAATCCAGTTCTCCTCCCTGCACTTCTTATCGCTTATCTGGTCCATCACATAAAGCGTATCACCACCCTCCGTATACACAGGCTCATACAAACTCATAGGATTTTGTATCGCATCAAGCGCATAGACAATATCCTCCTTAGGAATACCTATCTCCTCCGAAATCTCCATTATAGTAGGCTCGCGCAAATTTTTCTTCGTAAGATTTTCCTTGGCATAAATCGCCTTGTACGCCGTATCCTTAAGCGACCTGCTAACCCTTATCGGATTGCTCGAATCCCTAAGAAAACGCCGAATCTCCCCTATAATCATCGGTACCGCATAAGTACTGAACTTAACATTAAGCCCCGAATCAAAATTGTCTATCGCCTTTATAAGCCCAATACACCCAATCTGAAACAAATCATCAACATTCTCATTCGACTGCGAAAACCGCTTTATCACACTAAGCACAAGCCTCAAATTCCCCCTAATATACTCATCCCTAGCCTGCTTATCCCCTTTCTCAATACGCGCAAAAAGCTCCTGCTTCTCCTCGTTTTTGAGAATAGGGAGCTTCGACGTATTCACACCACATATTTCCACCTTACCCTGAGCCATCATACACTACCTCCTTTTCCATGCCGCACAGACGCAAAATCCCCGTCCCCACGACATATGTACCAGAAATAGTGACAAAGCAAAACCAACATCACCCCTAAGTCCTTATATGTTCACAGCAACAACCTAAGCCCGAGCAGGGGCATATATCCCCTAAGGGCCTTGGGAAACGTCGGCACTTAGCGAGGCAAGCTGTAAAAGCGTAGCTCCTTTTACAGCACAGCCGAGCTTAGTGTCCGCTACGTTTCCCACTGAGCGCAAGCGATGCCCGCAGGGGATATATGCCCCTGCTCGGGCGTCCCCCGCCACACCCCCTTTTTCCTAACTCGCCATCTCCTTCTTCAACCGCTTCATAATCTTCTTCTCCAACCGCGAAATATACGACTGCGAAATCCCCAAATAATCCGCCACCTCCTTCTGCGTCATCTCCCTATCGTCAGCCCTTCCAATACCAAACCGAAGTGTTATAATAGTCCTCTCCCTCTCCCCCAGCCTGGATATAGCCGTCTGCAAAAGCTTCCTCTCAACCTCATTCTCAAGGTCCCTGTAAATTATATCCTCATCCGTCCCCAAAATATCCGAAAGCAGCAGCTCATTCCCATCCCAGTCAACATTAAGCGGTTCATCAATCGAAACCTCCAGCTTAGTCTTATTATTCCTCCTAAGATACATAAGTATCTCATTCTCAATACACCTCGACGCGTATGTAGCAAGCTTAATATTCTTGTCACGATTAAAAGTATTGATAGCCTTTATCAACCCAATCGTACCTATCGAAATCAAATCCTCCACACCAATCCCGGTATTATCAAACTTCTTCGCAATATACACCACAAGCCTCAAATTATGCTCTATAAGCAGTGCCTTAGCCTCATCTGCATGTTCCGTCTCAAGACCGCTTATCGCCCTGTTTTCCTCATCAGAATCAAGCGGAGGCGGCAGTATCTCCGAGCCTCCTATATAGTATATCTCCTGCTTCTCATCTTTGTTTCTGCTTCCGTACTTATTATTTCTCCCTATCGACAATCTCATTCTATTTGGCAAATATAGTTTCAAAACCATTTGTTTTCCTCCCGACTTATATATCATCAGATTAAATTCTTACCGCAATTCCGTGCATATCTTCAAAGCAGACCTTGATTTAATATCATTTGAAACGAACCGTCTTTTGAAAGTCTGCCTTTGTAAAGAGCTATCACAGCATCCTTTTCAACAACCTGCCTGTCACCAAGGCTGATAGTAAGCTCATCAACCATAGTCCCCTCCATTATGCCATTTTCCTCCCCTATACTCCTAAACGGAATTACCTTGTACTTCTGCGGTTTTAGCGACAACCACAATCTGGTAATCTCATTTTCCTCCACAATGGATACGGGCCTTTTGCTTATCGGCTCAAGCAGTGAATTTCCCGTATCATACAATGCTTTCAGCTCAAGGCTCTCGCCGTTTTCGCTGATTTTCACAGTATAAATCCGCTGCTTTCCTTTTTTCTCCCTATATCGCATGACTGCTACAAACATACATGTCAGCGCCATAAGCGCGACAAGCCTTGCTGTCGATGAAACACCCAGCCGTCCTATGCAGGCATCAAGCTTCGTATAGACAAACGCAAGCGCATGAAAATAAAACACTCCCGCCAAAAGTCCGCCTGCACCCAGCCCCGATGACACCACAAGCATAAGCAAATCCGCCGCAATCACGGCAGCAATATAAAAGAGTCCATATCTCATTTTTAAAATGAGCACAAGCACAGCAAAAAGTCCGCCAATAACCGCCGCACAAAATATCCGCCATGGTATGATTTTCCTTTTCATAATAAAAAGGGTGAGCAATAGTATTGCCGCATCAAGTATGCTGTTTTCTATAAAATAAACATCAAGGTATACCTCATAAATCCTCATCACCTCCCTAATCAGGGATTAATTTGATTACATATCTGAGTATACAAAAAGTCCCACGCTTTTTTTGTCAAAGCGTGGGACTAAATATTGTTTATTTTTCGACATATTATTTTGAAGATGACTTGTCCTTTAAGAAATCGGGTATATCCAATGGTTTCTGCTTAATTTGCGGCTTTATGTCCACAGACGGCTTTATTCCACCGGTAAATCTCGCACCGTCCGCAAAGCCTGTCTGCATATTGCCCAAATTACTCGTATTCTGACTTACAGGTCTTACTACCGTAGGATTAACTTTCTGCTGCATCGACAATCCGCTGCCAAGCTTCTGAGGCTGATTAGCCGCTCCGTTTGCTCCGTTGGGGTCTATGCCTGTCGCAATGACAGTAACCGTACAAGCATCTGTCATTTTTTCATTGTACATAGCACCGAAGATAACATTGATATTATCGCCCGCAATCTGCTTTATGTACTCGGCAGCTATATCACTGTCATAAATTCCTATATCACCTGATATATTGAGTATGACATCAGTAACTCCGTTGAGTGTGGTATCAAGCAGCGGCGACTCTACCGCCATCTTAACCGCATCCGCCGCCTTGTTGTCTCCTTCTCCGTGACCGATGCCTATATGAGCTATACCCTTATTCTTCATTACAGTCTGCACATCTGCAAAGTCAAGGTTGATAACGACAGACTCATCAGCCGTATAAATCAAATCCGTGATGCCCTGTACAGCCTGCTGCAGCACTTCGTCGGCTCTCTTGAAAGCTTCAGGCATACTGGTACGCTTGTCCACTATCCCCAGCAGCTTGTCATTGGGAATAACGATAAACGTGTCAACATGCTCTTTCAGCTTCTCTATGCCGCCCAAAGCATTTGTCATACGTGCGCGTGCCTCAAATCTAAACGGCTTCGTCACTACCGCAACCGTAAGTATGCCCATCTCTTTCGCAAGAGCAGCCACCACAGGCGCCGCACCCGTACCGGTACCGCCGCCCATACCGCACGTAACGAACACCATATCGGCCCCCTTAATTGCCTCCTTAATGTCCTCCGCGCTCTCCTCCGCAGCTTTCTCGCCAACCTCGGGGTTTGCGCCCGCGCCAAGTCCCTTAGTCAGCTTCTCACCTATCTGTAAAAGCTTGGGCGCTTTGCAGAGCCTCAATGCCTGTTTATCCGTATTGATACCTATAAACTCAACACCCGCAATCTTTTCGTCAACCATGCGATTGACTGCATTATTGCCTGCACCGCCTACACCGATAACAATAATTCTTGCCGGCATAGCCACGTTGTCATCCTCGGCAATGCTTATATTCATACTTCGAAAGTTTACCTCATCCAAGTTTGCTTCCTCCTTCAAAATCCTTATAACCTATCTAGTATATAATACAATCTTTTTTCAAATTAATCAACACATTTTTAATTTTATTGTTTCATTTTCTTAATATTTTTGATTTTATTCCGTTTCAAATGATATACTCTGCCTGTCTGACGTATAACTCTGCAGGTCAAGAGTGCCCTTTTTCCCCTCAAGCGCGGGCAAAATATAGGGCAGCTGCATAAGCTTTTCATCGAGATTTTCAAGCCTGCCGATGTTTACTTTCACGTCACCATAGCCAAGCATAACATTATAATCCTTGTCAAACTGTATTCTGTCACATATGATATCGTACTTATTTAACAGCTTTGTTATCGTCAGTACATCCTGAAAAATGGCGTCGTTTTCAACTGGCAGCTTTTCGTGCAGCACTACATGGTCGAATTTTATGCCTGTCACCTGCGGTATTCCCTGCGTCGTCACCTTTGACGCCTCCACCACCACGCCCTCATTGTCAAAATACATGTATCTTCCAAGGTATTCCACATATCCCGCAAGCGCTTTTTCGTACACGGAAATTCTGATAGTGTCGTTTGACTGCACCACTACATCCATGGTTTCCACAAATGGCACGTCATCTATGTCCTTGTTTTTGTATTTCATGGACAAGTAGAGCGAATTGTCCCCAAGCCAGCCTTTCATTATCATCGACTTTATTTCCTCAGCCGAATAGTGCTTATTGCCGTCCACTATCACATTCTTGACCGCGTAATGCACCAGCACAAAATAAAATGACAGCAGAAGAAGATTTATCACGCCAAGCACAACAATAATCTTAACCTTTAAATGTATATTAGGAAACCTTTCGGATGCCAATTACGCAGTTCCCCCTTTCACTCATAACTTATTTTGGCTCCCAGGCATCTCAAATCCCCCACTATATCCTGATATCCTCTATTTATATAGCTTATATCCGATATCGTAGTTATTCCGGATGCCGCAAGCCCTGCTATCGCAAGCGCAGCACCACCTCTAAGCTCATGTGCTATGACGTTGCGCCCCGTAAGAGCAGCCACGCCGTTTATTATCGCCGTATTGCCGTCCGTGCGTATGTCCGCTCCCATACGCCTAAGCTCCTCCGCTATCTTAAAGCGGCTTGAAAAAATGCTTTCCTTTATTGTAAGCTCACCTCTTGCTATAGCTGCCGCTGCCATAAGCTGCGACTGCAAATCAGTCGGAAAGCCGGGATATACATCCGTTTCAATAAATTCTATATTTTTAAGTCTGCCTTTTTCGGGCGCAGAAACGGCAAGTGTCTTTTTTTCATCATCGTATGTAATACTGCCTCCCATTTTTGTTATTATAGCCCAAACACTGTATAGCTGTTCAATGGGAACATTTTCCAATTTTATACTTCCTCCCGCCGCCATTGTCGCAAACATATATGTGCCGGTAACAATCCTGTCCGGTATCATATCAAAGTCTGTCGCGCAAAGCCTGCTTAGCGGCGTGCCGTTTATTATAAGTCTTCCCTCTGTCCAAAAGCTTTCGGGCAGCGTGATATCCGCTCCCGCTTTATTTAAAAATTCACACAACACGGTAACTTCCGGCTCTCTCGCCGCGTTTTTTATAACTGTCGTGCCTTTCGCCGTGACAGCGGCAAGAATTATATTTTGTGTCGCTCCCACACTCGGAAACGGAAAGTTTATACATGCGCCCTTAAGCTCATCGGCATAGGCGTGTATACGGTTGCCCTCTATCCATATCTGAGCGCCAAGCTTTTCCAATCCGGATAAATGCAAATCTATAGGGCGCTCGCCTATAACACACCCGCCGGGATAATCGACATACGCCTCCCCGACACGTCCGAGCAGCGCACCCATAAGTATTACCGATGAACGCATCGCTTTCACATAGCGGCTCGGAAGCCTGCAGTTAGTTATATTACCCGCCGTTATACTGATATCGATGCCCGTCGGCGCAGGGCTTATCTCCACACCCGCGCCCGCACATTCAAGCAGCCTGCTCATATAAGCCACGTCCGTTATGTCGGGACACGCCTTTAATGTGCTTTTGCCCGGTATCAGCAGGCACGCCGCCATTATAGGAAGCGTCGCATTTTTTGAGCTTTGTATTCGCACACTGCCGTGCAGCGGTCTTCCACCCTCGATTTTAATTGAATTACCGTCATTTTTACACTGAGCCATATATAATTCACCGTCAAAAAATTATGAATTATATTATTATATGTTATGACCCCCGTGCATTTCACTTGTTACTTACATTTTTTGCTGATATTTAGGACTATCCCTATTTCCGCCAGCAAAAACACTACCGCGGAACCGCCATAGCTTATGAATGGCAGTGTGATACCTGTATTTGGTATGGAATTGGTGACAACGGCTATGTTCAATATTACCTGAATTGCGTAATGCGCCATAACCCCTACTCCCAAAAGCGAGCCGAAACGGTCTATCGTTTTGTTCGCAATCACCATGCAGCTCCATATAAGCACCACAAAAAGCAAAATTACAGTCATCGCGCCGAATAACCCCAGTTCCTCGCATATTATCGAGAAAATCATATCATTCTGCGCCTCGGGCAAAAAATTACGTTTCTGCATACTCTGCCCAAGCCCTTTACCCCATATGCCGCCCGAGCCTATCGCATATAGCGCCTGTATCGTCTGAAAAGCCCTATCCGTACTGTATGCTTCAGGGTCAAGCCATGCCCTAATTCTCGCCATACGGAAAGTGCCGCCCTCCCCGCTGCCGTTTGCCGCTATGACTACTATCAATATGACTGCCGCTATAGCCGTCACGCCAAGCACGATAAACCACTTATAATCGGGGACGGCAACAAACAGCATCGCCACGGCTATTCCCATTATTATTATCGCCGAACTTAAATTATCCGAAATTATGTAGATAAGACCCGCAACTATAGTAGGCGGTATCATTATTATCGCTATGCCCTTTGGCGTGCGGATAATATTCTTGCCGTGCTCCTCAAGCCTTTGAATAACACTCGCCAGATATATGATGATACCAACCTTGGCAACCTCCGCCGGCTGCAGCGTAAGACCTATCTTTAAGTCAAGCCATCTCGTCGCACCGTTCCTCGTGACACCAAGCGGCGTAAGCAGCAGCAAAATCAATGCGACCGAAGCGCCAAGCGCCACCACATCAAATTTCTGCCATATCTTGTAATTTACCTTTGACACAAAAAACAACGTCACAAGCCCAAGCAAGGTCGCAAACCCCTGTTTTTTAAGGTAATAGGCAGAGTCGCCATATTCAATCCCCGCCTCATATGAGCTTGCCGAATACACCATAAGAAGTCCAAATCCCACCAAAAACAGCACTACGGCCAAGAGCACATAGTCCATATTGTGCCTGCCGTATCTGATTCTTTGTTGCGTTTTTGCCCTTACAGCCACATTATCACTCTCCCAGCTTATTTACATATTCCTTGAACAGCTTTCCCCTGACCTCATAATTGGGAAACATACCCCAGCTCGCACACGCAGGCGATAAAAGCACAGCGTCGCCGCTCTCGGCGTTTTGCACGCATATATCAAGCGCTTTCTCAAAGCTTTCCGCAAAGATGATATCCTTTTTAGGAAAACCATATTTCACAGCGCAGTCCGCTATCTTTTCCCTCGTCTGCCCGATAAGCACAAGCTTTTTTACCTTGCCGTCAAAGCAATTTATCCAGTCATCATACTCACTGCCCTTGTCATAACCCCCGCCTATAAGAATAGTCGGTCTGTCCATAGCCTTTATACCCTGAATAGCGGCGTCAGTATTCGTCGCCTTTGAGTCATTATAATACACAACGCCACTTTTCGTCGCCACATACTCAATCCTATGCTCCACAGCCACGAAACGCTTTACCGTCGAAAGAATATTCTCCATAGGCACGCCCGCGCTCACACTTATCGCAATCGCCGCCATCACATTTTCAATATTGCATATACCGACTAAATTCATATCCGTCTTGACATTCAAAAGCCGCTCGCTCTCTCCGCCCTTTGCAAGATAAATATAGTCACCCTCATAATACAGCCCGTCGTCAAGGCGCCTTGCAGAAGAAAAGTAAACCACCCTAGCAGGACACCTCTCACCAAAATTCCTCGTGTACTCATTTTCATAATTTAACACACAGTAATCGTCCCTCGTCTGGTTCATAGTCACAGCCTCTTTAGCCGCCACATAATTTTCCATCGTATGATGACGGTTCAAGTGGTCAGGCGTAATATTAAGTATCGCCGACACCTGCGGGTGAAAATTCTCTATCGTCTCCAACTGAAAACTAGAAATCTCCGCCACAGACACAGTCCCCTCACTCATCAAAGGCGCCGCCTCCGTATAAGGATTACCAATATTACCCACTATATAAACATCATCATAATACTCCTCCATTATCTGCCCCACAAGAGAAGTCGTCGTAGTCTTACCATTCGTCCCCGTAATCGCCAAAACCCTGCCCGCCGCAAAATTATAAGCAAGCTCCACCTCGCCCCATATATGAATACCCCTCCCTTTCATAACCAACACAAACGGCGCATCCGTAGGCACCCCCGGACTAAGCACAGCAAGCTCCACACCCTCAGCA
>CANQHZ010000066.1 GCA_947623805.1 uncultured Lachnospiraceae bacterium
AGCTATAAAAAAATGCGAGAAACCCTTGGAATTATCAAGCTTCCCCGCATTTTAACTGTCAAAGATGGGATTATATGATGTTTCTATTATTTTTACAAGGGGCTGCATGTTTTACTTTTGGGATTTTTATCACAAATAAAACTGCGTCTGACACAACTCATTCTGCTATGCCAGACGCAATTATTTTTATTTTCTAAAAATTGATTTCAATATTAAATTACTCTTTTACTGCGCCAACATTTACGCCCTTAACGAAATACTTCTGAAGGAACGGATACAGTATCATAAACGGAATGATAACAGTAATAATCGCCGCGTTCTTAACCGTATTCTCTGTAGCATTGCTGCCCGCTGTAGGAGGCAAGTCACTACCCATGACCATTCCTCTCAGTTTCATCTGGAAATTGTACCACTTTGAATCAGTTATATACAGTTTGTAGTGGGTATAATCGTTCCAGTATGTTACCGCAAACATCAAACCGATTGAAGCAAGAGCCGCCTTTGACATCGGCAGCACGATACGTATGAATGTCTGCATCGGGCTACAGCCGTCAAGAGTTGCGGACTCAAAGAGGCTCGCTGGAATACCTTCAAAGAAGTTGCGCATCAATACTAGGTTATATACATTAAGCGCGGGGAACAGAATAACTACTCCCAATGTATTCGTCAAATGCAGGCTTCTCAATACCAAGTATGTAGGAATCATACCGCCATTGAAAATCATCGTAAACAGCAGCATATTAGCAAAGAATGATCTGCCGGGCATCTCCCACTGAATCAATACATAAGCACCAAGTGTTGACAATGTCAATGCCACAAATGTACCAATAATTGTGGTAACAAATGAAATTATCAACGGTCGGAACAGTGTCGGATTAGAGAAAATATTTTTATAGCCATCAAGTCCAAATTTTTCCGGCCACAATTTCATACCATATGCCGTACGCAAATCAAATGAGTCAACAATTATCTTCCACATAGGAACCATGATAGCAAACGCTATTATGATAAAAATAATCCCATTGACAATCTGAAAAACCGAAATTTTCTTTTTCATGCCATTCCCTCCTTAAACAATTCCGCGGCCTTCACGTACCTTCTTGCTCCAATGATTGCAGACAAGGACAAGCACGCAGCCTACCAAAGACTTAAACAGACCTACGGCTGTCGTGTAGCCGTAATTTGGAATGGCACCACTGTTAAAGGTCTGATAGTAAATATATGTTTCAAGTACGTTTGAAACATCCAATGTAGCATCGTTCTGTAATACGAACGCTGACTCGAACAAATTCATAACCTTAGCAAGGTTAAGGATAATAACAGTCAAAATCGTATTTTTTAACTGTGGAAATGTGATATACCACATTTTTCCCCAACGACCGGCACCGTCAATAGATGCCGCTTCATAAAGGTCCGTATTTATACCGGCAAGTGTCGCCATAAAGATAACGGTTTGCCATCCTGTTTCTTTCCATATATTGATGATATAGTAAGCCGGACGCCACCATCGGCTATCTCCTAGGAAATAAATCATTTCATTGGAACTTTTTATGACGCCTATATTCAAAAGGAATGAGTTGACAAGACCGCTGCTTGAGGGAGATAAAATCAGCGAAAAAACAGATGCCGTCACAACCCATGACATAAAGTGCGGCAGATAAATGATAGTCTGCACGACTTTCTTAAACAAAAGATTTCCAATCTCATTTAACAATATTGCTATAACTACCGCAGCAAATGTCGTCAAAAGAAGCTTGACAATACTGATTTGAATCGTGTTTACGAACGCACTCCAGAAGTTCTTCATCGAGAACATCCTCTGGAAGTTTTCAAACCATATTATATCAGGTTTCCGAATACCGTTATAATTTGTAAACGCATAGCGGACACCAAGCATCGGGGCATAGAAAAATATAACGGCAAATACAAATACAGGAAGGAACATCAGATAAAATCCCCTATACTTATACATTTTTGCCCAAGTTTTGTTGGCTGAAGGCTTCGCCTGTTTTTTTCCTGACATACTTGATCTTCCTCTCATATAATTTTCTGATGCTCATGGGCAAATCAGGCGGAGTTTTGGAAACCATTGCTCCGCCTAATCCCATATTACTTAGTAACAATTATTGTAAAGCATTTAAAGAATCAACAACCTGCTTTGACATATCCGCATAACCCTGTGATGTATACTCCTCATATGCCTGGTCTACAGTCATCTGACCTGTAGCAACTTTTGTAACAAGTGAAGACTTCTCTGTCATCAAGTCACCATTGTACTGATTCAGTTCATCTGTTGCAGGAACAACAAACGCACCTACAGAATTCTCATTGAACAGCTGCTGTGCTGCCAATGCTTCGGGCTTAACTGTTGTCTCACGAGGATCGTCTGCAAGCTCTGTAAGTGCAAGCATCGGATCGATGTGAGCCTTTGTATACTGAGAACCAGGTGTCTCAAGGTTATCTAACATATGGAACTCGCCATCAGCATATGTTACTTCCTGTTCTGTACCAGCATACAATGTCTCGGCTGCTGTTGACCAATGTGTGCCTTCTACACCGTATGTCCACAAGAACTGAGTATCAGCGCCATCCTGCATAGCTTCAATGAAGTATTTGAATACGCCTTCAGGATTCTCGCACTGTGTAGTGATGCACCATGCCGGAGATACACGGTCGATATAAGCAGGACCTGATGCAAGTGGAGGTACAGCCTCAGCAATTGGAGAAAGTGCTACCAACTCGCTGTCAAGACCGTTGTTCTCAAGGTTGTTCTTTAAGTTAGAAGCCCATGTACCAGCCCAGTATGTGAATACGCCTAAGCTGTCATCATAAAACTTGTTGCGGACATCAGCTGTACCGTATGTGTTTGTCTCAGGATCAAGCAATCCGTCCTTAACCGCATCTGCTAATCTCTGCATTGCGTCCTTCATAGACTGCTCCTCAAAGCCGTCAGCCCATGTGCCGTCATCTTTCTGATAGAATGAAGGCCATGCATCCTGATAAAACTCAGGCAGATAGTTTACGAAAGGTGCTTCAGCGCCCAGGAAACCAGCCGCAGCTACTACATAGTCAACACCCTTTGCTTCCTTTAATTTAAGGAGCATATCATAGTATTCATCATAATTTGTAGGAAGTGTCGTGATACCTGCCTCATCAAGCCATGCCTGCTTTACATATGTAACGCAGCCATTACCATGTGTTGCCGGCATACCATACAGCTTACCGTCAATATACATGCTGGAAACAACGCCATCGCCGTTGTATGCTTCCTGACGTTTTTTAAGATCGGAATTTTCCCATGCGCTTGCCATATCCCAGAGAACGCCCTCAGAACCATATCCTGCCATCTGAGTAGAAGCAAGGATTAATACGTCAGGCCAGTCACCGCCGGCAATCTGCTGACCTACTACATCATAGTATGCGTCATGGTCAGGCTGGATTACGTTAATCTTGATGCCTGTAAGCTCCTCGAGCTTTGCGATAAACTGATCACGTCCATTCTCCTCTGTGAATACAGTACCGTCAACCATAATGGTGATTTCTTCCGGTTTCTCAATGTCTGAGGTCTCTGCAGCCGCATCGCCTGAAGAAGCGTTTGCGTCTGTTGATGCATTGGCATCTGTTGATGTGCTTGCATCTGTTGTGCTTGTTGATGCATTTGAGTCTGTAGTATTAGAAGACTCGCTGCTGCTGTTGCCGCCACCGCATGCTGTTAATGAAACAACCATTGCGGAAGCTAAAAGTAAAGATAATGCTTTCTTTTTCATTTCTTTCCTCCCTTTTAAATATTTGTTAGTTATTACAGCGAAAATTTCCCTGCTTTTTTATTTTAGCACTGAAAGCGTTTACATTCAAGTGTTTTTTTTGTGATTATATAAATTTTTTAGTGTTTTTTTGTGCAAACTGTCGTCAGGAGTAGGCTTAACGGCGGTTTACGTTTTGTGAATTTGCGAATGTTTTGAGCGTTTGACGGTCTTAAAGATGTGCAGAACAGCCAAAACAATCATATACAACCGTTCCGTTTATTATCGTATATTTGACCACTCCCTTTAATTTTTTCCCCGTAAACGGCGAATTTGAGGCTTTTGAAACATAGTCTCCCGCTATCTGCAATGCGCCCGCATCAAATATCACTATATCAGCGGGGGCGCCTATGGAAAGCGTACCCGCGTTTAAATGATAAAGCCTCGCGGGATTAAGGCTCATTTTTTCTATTATTTCACTTATTGTAAGTGCTCCCATGTCAAGCAGATTTGTTATTGTCAGTGAAAGCGCCGTTTCAAGCCCGATTATACCGCTTGGCGCTTCGGTAATGGGCTTTGCCTTCTCCTCGGCGCTGTGCGGTGCGTGGTCTGTAGCGATAATGTCAATAGTGCTGTCCTTTAAGCCTTCTATTATAGCAAGCCGATCCGCCTCCTCGCGCAGCGGCGGGTTCATTTTGGCAAGCGAGCCGTATTTTATTGCTGCGTCTTCTGTAAGGCTGAAATGGTGCGGAGTTGCCTCGGCGTGAATATTGACGCCGCGCCTTTTAGCTCTGCGGACAAGCTCTACACCCTCCTTTGTGCTTATGTGCTGTATATTAAGCGGCGCACCTGTTTCAAGAGCTATCTCAAGGTCTCGCTCTATAAGCGATATTTCCGCTTCGCGCGGCGAGCCGCCTATTCCAAAATATTCCGATGCCTTTCCGCGGTTTATTCCGTTGTTTGTTATCAGGGTAGGATTTTCTTCGTGAAGACTTATGGGGACATCAAGCGCTGCCGCTTTCCGCATTGCTCTTGTGAGGAGCTCTTTATCCATCAGGGGCACTCCATCGTCCGTAAAGCCCACTGCGCCTTTTGAGTGCAAAACTTCCATATCCGTAAGGGCTTGTCCCTTCATTCCTTTTGACACTGTGGCGCATGTATAGATTTTTAAATCTGTGGTTTTTCCCTTTTCTATTACATAGTTCAGCGTTTCCTCATTGTCTACGGGCGGCTTTGTATTTGCCATAAGGACTACGCTGCCGAAGCCTCCCTTTAACGCCGCTTTAGCGCCTGTGTTAATATCCTCCTTGTATGTGAAGCCCGGATCTCGGAAATGAACATGGACGTCTACCAGCGCGGGGGCGACTATGCAGCCCTTTGCGTCTATCACATCGCAATGATTATTATTTGAAAAGCTCTCCACCGCGTCCTCTGAAATGGCTTTGATTTTGCCATTCTCTATAATAAGACTGGCTTTTTTTTCAATTTTGTTTGACGGATCGACTATCGTGCCGTTTTTGATTATAAGCATGCTTTTTCCTCTTTTCCGTGTTTTATTTTTGCAGACAAATAGCCCAGCCTTGCGCAATAAGACAAAAGGAGGTAATGAACAGCGCCTCGGCTGAGCTTTCGATATTGGCATATTAAATGGCTGAAATTAATACAGCTAATGAAACTCTATCAATTTATCCTCTATGTTTTCTGTCTTTATTACAATATATGGGTAAGTTACCGTATTGGTGACACTTTCCGCGCTTTTGGGCCCGATTAATGTGGTGTCTATGTAAAGCGACGTCTCGCCCTCGTAAAATTCATCTACGGTTATGCTGTAGCCGCCGCTTTTCTGCTCGCCGTAGCCTATCGCTATATAAATGTCACTGCCTAGCGTGTAGCTTATCTGAAACGGCTCCTTCTGCTTTTCTGCGATTATCTCCTTCAGCTCGTCAGGCTGCTCATCTGCGCCCAAAACCGTAAAATCAAGGTCGCGGATTTTATCAACGCTTTCTTCTTTTTTGCCGCACGCTATGAGCATGGCGCTTACAACTGCCAATAGGATAAAAATGCGGGCTTTATGGCTTAATATTCTTTTTAACATAGGATATGCTCCTTTTGTGTTTGTCTAAAGAATATCTATGCGCGCTTAGCGTGAAATATGCTTGGTTTTTGGCGGGGGTGAAAATATTTGACATAAAACAGATGACAAAAAAGCGAACATATGTTACAATCATTTTGAGGAGTGGCAGCGGAAATTTATAAGCAAAAGCATCAAAAAAGCAACCGCGACCGCCAAAGTTGAGTTGCTTTTTGATTTGCAATAAACTAAGGTGAACCGCTATTTCCGACAACACCTTTTATAACTATATATTAGCAGATATTTATCATATTGTCAAATACCAATGGAGGTTCTATGCTTAGATTATTTTTTGTGGGCGGGTTTGTGGTTTTATTTTTGATTTTGAGTATTCCCATTATGATTGTTGAGTGGATTATAGGGAAATTTAATCCTGATGTCAAGAGCCGTTCGAGCCTTGCGATTGTGAACTGGGCGTTCAGGTGCGTGCGAAGTTTAGCGGGAGCTAAAGTAGAGTATATCGGTGAGGAGAATATTCCCTCAGACAGCGCAGTGCTGTATGTCGGAAATCACCGCAGCTTTTTTGATATAGTGCTTACATATCCCAGAGTGCCGCGCCCTACAGGATATGTGGCAAAAAAAGAAATCGAGAAAGTGCCTCTGCTCAATGTGTGGATGCGCAACCTCCACTGCCTTTTCCTCGACAGAAATGACGTGAAAGCGGGGGCGAAGATGATTTTGACGGCTGTGGATATGATTAAGAGCGGCATATCCGTCTGCATTTTCCCCGAGGGCACGCGCAGCAAGACGGAGGGAGAATTTCTGCCTTTCCACGAGGGCAGCTTTAAGATTGCGTCAAAATCAGGGTGTCCTATCGTGCCTATGACGATTGTAGGGAGTGCGGGCATATTTGAGGACCATTTCCCAAAGATAAAAAAGGCAAAGGTTGTCGTCGAGTACGGCAAGCCCATATATGTAAAAGAACTGCCCAAGGAAATCCAGAAGCAGCTCGGTCCGTATGTGAGAAATATCATTATGGAGACTTATGCAAAATATAATTGACAATTATGTCTATACAAGCCATCAAAAATCGGGCTTAATACGCAAAATAAGCGATTGCTGCAATACAGTCAACTGCACTGTAAATTTAACCGCATTTTTGCATATTAAGCCCGATTTTTATGCTTTAAGATAAATTTTTATCTTACTCCGACAGCTTTTTAACCACTTCGTCAAAACCCATCCCGTGCGATGCCTTTACAAGAACCGTGTCACCTTTTTTAAGAAGTCTGTCAAGCGCGGACAGCATCTGCGCCTTATCCTCAAAATAGTATAGCTCTGTGGCTGAGTTTTCCACATTTTGCGCGGCATCGTACATATTTTTACAAAGTTTTCCTACACATATAAGCACATCTGTCCTGCCGCCTGCGGCATACTCGCCTGTCTGGGCGTGGAGAGCATTTTCATTTTCGCCAAGCTCAAACATGTCGCCAAGTACCGCGACTTTGCGCGCGTATGACGACTGCGACAATAAATCAAGCGCCGCCCTCATTGAGACGGGATTAGCGTTGTAACAGTCGTCTATTATCGTATAGCTGTCCGTGCGTATCACATGGCTTCTGCCGCCTACGGGCTTTACACTGCTAATGCCTTCACTGATTTGCTCGGGGCTAAGTCCTAATAATACGCCTACAGCCGCCGCGGCAAGCGCATTGTAAACCATATGCTCGCCCAAAAGCGGTATCTGCGCGTAAAATGCGTTTTCTGCGCCGCCAGACTTTATATGTATGCGCGCGCTGCTGCCTTCAAGCCCTTTATTTTCATAATTGTCAGCGTATATGTCATTCTGCCTGCCCATACCGAAAAACAGCGGTCTTTTGCCGTTTACCTCTTTTATCGTGGCGAGCTTGTCGTCATCGCCATTCAGGCATACGCTGCCGTCTTTATTCATATACTCAAAAATTTCTGTCTTTGCTTTTAGTATGCCGTCGCGGGTGCCCAGGTTTTCAAGGTGGCACTGGCCTATATTAGTTATGACACATATGTCAGGTTTTGCGATTTTACTCAGGCGCGTCATTTCGCCAAAATCGCTTATGCCCATTTCAAGCACTGCCGCCTCGCAATCCTCCTTAATACGCAGCACCGTAAGCGGCAGACCTATCTCATTGTTAAAATTTCCTTCTGTTTTAAGCGTGTTAAAGCCCTTTGCCAGCACTCCCGCTATAAACTCCTTTGTGCTTGTTTTCCCGACGCTGCCTGTAATGCCTACAACCTTGATGTCAAGCTGCCTGCGGTAAAATTCGGCTATATCCTTCAGCGCCTGAAAGCTGTCCTTCACAAGAATATACGCCCCTTTGGGATTGGCGGGCGCTTTTTCGCACACGACGCCAATCGCGCCCTTTTCAAAAGCGCTGTCTATAAAGCTGTGCCCGTCTACACGCTCTCCGCGCGTGGCTATGAACACAAAACCTTTCTCTATTTTTCGCGAATCGATGACTACGCCTGACGCCTCCGCTTTTTCCACGTCTGTTTCCGTAGAAACACTGTCCGCGTAAAGTGTGCCGCCTGCTGCCGCGGCAATATTTTTTAAGGTCATATTCTTCATGACACGCCTAAGCTCCTTTTTTCAAGATTATTTATATTTATTCATTGAAATCTCTATTATTTTCTGGCACAAGTCCTCAAAGCTCATGCCTATTACAGCCGCCTCCTGCGGCAGAAGCGAGGTGGGCGTCATTCCTGGCAGGGTGTTTGCCTCAAGACAGTAAAAGCCGCCGTCATTGTCCATTCTGAAATCCATTCGCGCATAGGTTTGTAACCTGAGGACCTTAAACACGTCCTCCGCGCATGCCTGCATTTTCCGTGCGGTATCGTCATCAAGCTCTGCGGGGCATGTTTCTACTGTAGAGCCTGCCTGATACTTATTCTTATAGTCGTAAAAGCCAACCTTGGGCGCAATCTCTATGATTGGCAGCGCCCTGCCGTCTATCACGCCTATCGAAAATTCCCTGCCGTCTATGTACTGCTCAATTATGACACGCTTTTCAAGGGCAAACGCTTTTTTTAGCGCGTCCTCAAGCTCATTTCTATCATCCGCCTTGTACACGCCCACGCTTGAGCCGCCTGCGTTTACCTTGGCTATGCAGGGATAATTTTCCCACTGGCTGACTGCTTTTTTCGCCTCCTCTGCGTCGTTTACCGTGATGCCGTTCGGCGTAGGGATATTGTACTTGTTAAACAGCTCCTTTGAAACCGCCTTATCCATCGCAAGCGCGCTTGACAGATAATCCGTGCCTGTGTATTTTATGTCGAGCAGGTCAAACATTGCCTGTATTTTCCCGTCTTCGCCATTCTGACCGTGGAGCGCCAGAAATACTATGTCCGCCTGCTTGCATATTTCAATAACGTTTGGACCGACTACGCAATTAGGATTATCCTTTCTCTGCGCCTTTACCGCGCTTATGTCGGGATTTATCTCGGATATTCCGCCAAAGCCCTCGCTCCAGTCCTTTTCATTGTCGAAAAGATTGTCAAGCCTGCCCTCATATCCCAAATATACGTCGAGCAGCATAAGCTGATACTGTCCTGTCCTTTTCAGCGCCTTATAAATCATCGCTCCCGTGACAAGCGAAACATCCCTTTCCGTGCTGATGCCGCCTGCTAAAACTACTATTTTCATTTTTACCTCATTTCCGCGCCGTCGGCGCTGCCTTTCATATCATTTAAGTTTTTCAGCATATCGCTGCAGCCAAACAAAAGTATCGCGTTCCACTCAAAGCCCCTGTCCGCCGTTTCATCAGATGCCTGCCAGACGCCCTCATTGGAAATATAGCATTCGCCCTTTTCATTGAGCCCGCCCATATATTGTATGGTATTCTCAATTATTGCCGTGTATTCCTTATTTGGCGTTATATAATTTGTGAAGCCGAGCAGCAGAATATTGTCAAGGTTTTCGCTGACCGAGCGCTTTCCCGTGCCTAAGAGCGTGTCATTTTGGGCGGCATTGCTTATCTGCTCCGTATCGTCGACAAGCTTTATCATTATCTGCGTGCAGAGGTCGCGGTCTATATTCTGCGAGCCCATATATGTAATCACTCCGTAAAACACAAAGCGGCTGTCGCTGTAGCTTTCAAGCCCGCTGTCAAGAAATTCAAGCGCTATATTTTTGTACTGCTCTTTTCCCTCTGATTTAAAAAGCTGCGCGGCGGCATAAAACCGCGCCATTTTTCTGACATCTGTGTCACATTTTTGCCCGTTAAGCCAGTCCCACGCCCTTTTGGCGGCATCACTGTACTCCTGCGCTACGCTTGACTGGTAAATTCCAAATGTATCCAGGCTCATCGTGATTGCGCCGCAAAACGCCGCAGTAGCTTCATAATCGTCATAAAGGCTCCCGTTCTCCTCCTGTTTTGACAGGAGCCACTGGGCCATCTGCAGCAGCGCCGTCACCATATCGCCCTCATATCCGCTGTCAGCCAGATGCGTGTATGCCTCCTCATAAAGCGTTCCGTTGCATTGGAGAGAATACATCAGGATATTCATGCCAAAGCTTACGTCGCACACGCCCTGCGCATTCTCCGCCAGATTCACGTCAGCGGCGTTGCGCAGCAAGCCGAGGAACAGCTTCTCATATGAGTCCTGAGCTATCGTAAACGGATACGAACGCCCTATGGCGTCACATTCTATGTAATATGCGCCCGTCTGGTCAACCTGTGAAAAATCGCCTATGCCAAGCAGAACTCCGCCCGTATTATTTTGCGGCAGGGCGGAGATTTCTCCCGTGTAGACTGTCTCTTTGTCCGAAGCCCTTACCACCCTAAAGGTGTCAACTCCCTCCTCAAGCGCAAAGACCGCTTTTTTACCGCGCTCCATGCTGTAGCCCGCCTGATTTACGTATATCCTCGCATGGCTTTCGGGAAGGGCTATGCCCTGTTCCAAAAGCATCGCCGAATAGTTCTCCCCATAGCCCTCCGCCGACGGCGGCTGCGCCCCGCCGCCTGCCTGCCCCTGCTCATTCGACGCGGCAGGCATACAGCTGTTTAAAGAGAGGATAACGCATAAAATCAGGCTTACAGGCTTTATTTTAGAATTTATTTTTAAGCTGAACATATACCACCTATTTTACCTTCCGCTCTTTATTGTACACGCATTTGGCTTATTAGTAAAGAGCGTGCGCCGCTTTATCGTTTTTATAAACGATTTTTCCATCTATAATCGTCATAAGGGTATTTGTGAAAATCTCCATCGGATTGCCGTCATATACCGCCAGATCAGCGTCTTTGCCCTGCTCTATGCTGCCTATGCGGTCATCTGCGCCGCATATTTTTGCCGCGTTTATCGTCATTGCGCGATATCCCTCCTCCATTGGCAGCCCCTGCTTTACGCACATTCCTACGCAGAGCGGCAGGGACTGTATCAGAGATACGGGGTGGTCTGTCGTGACTGCCACCGTAAGGCCCGCCCTCGCCAATACGCCCGCGGTTTTGAATGCGACATTCTGGACTTCGATTTTGTTCCTGCTTGCAAAATCAGGTCCGACAATGGCAGGATATCCCTCCGCGGCAAGCTCGTCCGCTATCAGATGCCCCTCGCTGCAGTGGTCAAGCGTCATTTTCAGCCCAAACTCATTCGCTATGCGTATCGCCGTAAAAATATCGTCTACGCGGTGCACATGGGCTTTTATCGGAATTTTCTTCTCAAAGACTGGCCGCCATGCCTCATAATGAAAGCTGTATTCTGTGTTGTTTTTCTCATAATCGTCTAAATACTGGCGCGCTTTTGTCAGCTCATCGCGAAGCAGCCCCGCAATCGCCATTCTCGTGACTGGCGAGGTGTTGAGCCCCGCGTAATTGACCTTTGGATTTTCGCCGAAGGCAACCTTCATCGCGGAGGGGAACTTCAAAATCATATCGTCAATCCGCCTTGCGCCGCCTGTCTTTACCACGGCGAACTGTCCGCCTACGACGTTTGAGCTGCCTGGGCCAATGTTTGCGGCGGTTATTCCCGTCTTTACGGCATCATGAAAAGCCGCGTCCATCGCGTTTATCGCGTCTATTGACCTTAAAATCGGCGTTATCGGGTGGACTGTCTCATTACAGTCGTCGCCCTCCTGCCCCTTCTTTTCCTCGGTTATGCCCATATGGCAATGCGCCTCTATAAGTCCTGGCATTACTAAATTGTGGTTTAAATCTATTACTTCGCAATCCGCGGAGGCGGGAAGCTCTATATTTGGCGCGGCTTCGGCTATTTTGCCTTCCTTTATCAGCACGCTGCCCTCAAAAGTACCCGCCTTGCCCATTGTGCGGACTGTTGCATTTTTCAATAGAAGCATCTGCTTTTACTTTTCCTTTTCAGATATATTTACTGCCTTGAGCCGCCTGCCATATCCAGAGGGTTTACAGGCGTGCCGTCTTTTGTGAGCTTAAGGTAAATATTCGTGCCCTCGTCAGTGTAATATATCGTAGGCTTTGCCACTTTGCCAACCATATCTCCCGCCGCTACTGTATCGCCCACCTGCAGGCTAATGTCCTCGAGCTGTCCGTAGGTAAGCTCGTAGCCGTCGCCCAGATTAAAGCTTATGGTATTGCCCGTCTGCGCGTCGTAATATACATTTGACACTATGCCGTCCGCCGCCGCCGTGATTATCTCGCCCTCAGACGCTTCTATGACAAGCGCGGGATTATAGCGGTACTGCTGCATTGTGCCGTGGTAAACAGCCTTGTCCATGCTGTATTCCAAAAGCACGTTTCCTACTGCGGGAAGCTGCAGCGTCTCTCCGTCTGTAAAGGAAAGCTCCGCAGGCGCAGCCGCCTCGTTGTCGGCGACAATTTCGTTTTCCGATGTTACCTCATTTTCAGAAACCGCGCTCTCCGACGAATTGCTTTCTCCCATAAAGACAGCCGCCTTATCAGTCCCTTCTATAGGCGTGTTTGTTACATTGGCTGAATTTACCTCCGTATATGCGGGATCTACGTCCATGTCGTTGTTATCGCTTAAATCATCAATTTCCCTTGTAAACCGCGTATCTACTCCTGTCTTTGCAAGCGATGTGTCTGCGCCTGTATTCCCTGACGCGACGTTGCCATCCTGCGCGGATTTTGCCGCTGCGTTGTCCTGCGCCTGTTCGCTCTGCTGTTCAAGCTTTGCAAAATCTATGCGGTTCTCCTGCGAATTTGTTTTGTTGCGCTCCGCCATATATACGCCCGCAAGCGTAAGCGCTGACAGCACAAATACCGATGCGGCTATTATGCCTGCCTTCTCCTTCTGTACGGCAGGACGTTTCTTGTTGTTTTTATCCATCTTCAACCTCCATCTGTCTGCTACAATTTATTTATGGCTTTACCACAATAGTAGCATTTCCGAAATTTACTGATTTATTCAGTTCATGGTCAATTTACGTTAAAGATGGTTATTTGCATATTTTTGTAAAAATAGTTCAATATGCTGTAAAAATCCTTTCCTTCCTTAGCAAGTAGAGCTGCGTAATTTAGCGACAGCCCATCGCCCTCGCCTGCAATTCCAAGTGTCATGTCCCAATCCATCGTAGTATAAAAAGGAGCTGCCATTACCGCCCCTTTTTCAGAGTCCGCATTCGTAATTACAGCTCCAAGCGTCGCTTCTGCCGCGCTTTCAGCCTCGTCAAATTTTAGCGCATCACAATAATTTTTTATATGCAGCCCACTTTTGCATATATCAAACCTTTCAGGACGCCCCTGCTGCTCCCATATGTATATGAGATTGCTGCGGCACACTATTGAAAGCGCTTTGAGGTATTCCTGCCGCTTTGCCGCCGGATTTACTGTGTCATCAAATTCCGAAAGCAACTCCCACGAAGTCAGCGCGTTCACCATATATGGAATTATGCTCTCGGGAGTATATTCGTAAGTACCCTTGTCGTCTTCTATTATTACCGAAAAAGGAAGAAATATGACATCTTTGTCATTTTCTTCCTCCGATTTATCAACACGGTCCGGCTTTATTATTATACTCGCTATTATTGGCACGACTACTATAAATATGATAGCTTTCAAGAGCTTTTTCAATATATCCTCCGTCTGCCGCATTTAAACGCTGTAGCTTTCAGACATCTGTTCAATAAATGTTTTACAGCCGTCAAAAATGCATTACGGTTGCGCTCTTTGCTATTTTATGCTTTATTCGTCAATTTATGCGTTGCTTTTGCTATGTGCGGTCAATATTTTTACAAGCTTGTCAAATATTGCGCTGCATACTATCACTACAGTATTGTCAAATATTATTGCCATTATAAGGCAGACAGCCAGCGTCAGTACAACCGTCGCTGCTATGCCTCCAATGCAGCCAAAACGCAGGGCTGTAACGTGCAGCTTGCCCTGTACTACCACAAAAAGCGCATACCAATGTATCAGAATTATTGAATAGCTGTATTTTGACAAAAGCCGTACTGCGCGGTTTGATTTATCTGCGAACCAATTCTTACTCTTTAAAAAGAGAAGAAAAATGCCGCAGGACGTCAGTACCATTGTAGGTGCGCTGTTGTACACATAATTCATTTTAGACGTGTCCACAAATACTACAACGACCATAATTGCATATGAGATGACGGCGGCGGACATTATTGCCGCTTCAAGCCTTCCTGATATGCCTTTCTTGTCCCATCTTGTCAAAATATATCCAATCAGAAATACTCCCTCCCAGCCTGCCAGAAAGCTTGCTGCGCCAAAAGTCATGCCAAAAAGGGGCAGATACGTGGTAAGCATATTAAGCACAATTATGACAGCCGCAAGCGACGAAAGCTGTCTGTCACTTAATTTCTGCGCCATTACACGGAAAAACGGCGTCACAAAATAAAGCGCGATTATCGTATAAATCAGCCACAAGTGCGGTCCCACATCAGGTGCGCCTGTCACAACGCGCTTCAGAGAGGCGGCAATATTTTTAGGAGGCAGAAAACTTACCTCGTGGTTCAATGACAGCAGTAAAAGATAATATGCCACCAGCGGGATTATCACTCTTGATGCTCTTTTCACATAAAACGATCCAACTGTTTCTCTGTCAGCGTCCGCATTTAAGAGCAATGCGCCCGAAAGCATTACATATATAAGATTGCAGCACAATCCCAAGCTTAACCCGCATACAAGAACAAAACGTTTCCATCCAGCATCGGCAAGCTCCACCATAGGAGAGCAGGCATGCGCCAAAATTACAAGAACCGCTGCCAAGACACGCATATAATCAAAATATACTGCCCTGTCTTTTTTAGGTTTAGAGCCAAAAAGGACGTATCCCGCATATCCTCCGGCGCTCAGCGACAGTTCCCTGCGTTTTGCTCCATGCGCCCAGAATATAAGGCAAAAGCCAATAATTACAGCTGGAAAATACCATAGACAGCGCTTTGTCGTTTCATCTGAAATATACGGACTTGAAAGAGTTTTGCCCGTGGATATGCTTACCTCTGAAATTGTAATATTGCCGTCTATATCAATGCGGAACATGCTATAATTGTCAAGCGGAACGGGAATTATCACGCTTGACGCACCCGCTTTTAGTTTTGTTTTCACGGAATTTTTTTCGGAGTAATCCTTATTTTCTTTTACGTAGAAAAGCTGTATCGGCAACTCTGAATTGGGCATTTGCGTAGTATTGTCAAAAACAAGCTCTACTCCGCCTATGCTTTTCCCGCTCAATGCAGTCTCATTTTCAAGCGCAATATAAAGCTGCGGGTCGTCGCCGCTTACCTCGAAATGTTTTGCTGCACCGACATCCGAAACCTCATATCCGGATGCTCCCGCATAGCATTGTTCAAATATGTCGATTTCTTCTCCCTGCTGTGTATAATTGTAATCAAGATTTATATAAAATACCACACATAACGCTGCTATTATTGCCGCCGCCAGCAGAATGTACTTTTTCATCTTCTACTTATACCTCGTAATTTTTTATAACCATATAAATAGAATAACCTTAATCTTTAAATAAATCAATCAAAAAAATCCCACGGCATACGCAGTGGGATTTTTCATCGTATTAAAAATATTATACATTCTTACGTTTTTCAACAAATACAGGGAAAGACTCTGTACCTTTAAGCTCCTTATAAGCCGAAATGTTCACGTTTTTGTCTGTGATTGCATATTCTACATGAGCGCCTGTCTCGATAACCGTGTCCTGCATGAGCACGCAATTCTTTACTTTTGCACCCTTGCCTATCTTTACGCCCCTAAAGAGAATGCTGTTCTCGACTTCGCCCTCAATGACGCAGCCGTCTGCCGCCATCACATTCTTTACGTGCACGCCGCTCATATAGCGTGTCGGGTTATCATCACGAATCTTGGTATATATGGGACTTGGAGCAAATAAGCCTTCTACATTGTCGGCATCAAGCATCTTCATATTCTCTTTGAAGTAACTGTTTATGCTGACAATACGCGCATAATATCCTGTGTGCTGGTAGCCCTGAACATTAAGCGTGTCAAGCTTCGGTGCTATTATGTCGCGCTCAAAATATGTCCTGCCGCTCACATAAGCCTCCTCAACCTGGTCTATAAGGAGCTTGCGCGAAATAACGTAAATGTTCATTGAAACATTCTTCTCGCCACTCTCTTTATTGTTTACCACAATTTTAGTCACTCTGCCGCTGTCGTCAATATCAAGAGTGTAATACAAATCTTTCTTTGTAATGTCGATGTTTACCAAATCCTCGGGAATTTCTTCCTTGGTGTAGGCAATCGTCACATCAGCCCCGCTATCGATATGCTGCTGCAAAAGCGCGCCAAAATCGAAGTTTACGGCGATATTCGTATCTGCCATGATGACGTATTTCTCGCTCTGGCGTTTGAGATAATCGATAATGCTCGCTATAGCCTCGACCCTGCCATTGTACACATTTACTGTCTTCTGCGCAAACGGAGGAATTATATTCAGACCGCCCTTTTTGCGTGTCAAGTCCCACTCTCTGCCTGAGCCAAGATGGTCCATGAGGGAATGATAATTTTTCTTTACGATAAGAGATACGTTGTCAATGCCGCTGTTTACCATGCTCGAAAGCATAAAATCAACCATCCTGTAACGGCTTGCAAACGGTATTGATGCCATCAGACGCTCGGCAACAAGCTCAGGCACCAGTGAATCATAGCTGTTTGGGAACAATATACCCATTGCTGAATCTGCATTTGAATTTACCATATCTTGCCGCCTCCCTCTACATCACTTGATACCATAGCTTTCGGCCCGATTACCGCGCCCTCGCCTATGGTTACGCCCGAGCCTATAGTAGCCACGCCCTTCTCGTCGCCCTCGGGCATAGCACCTACTACGGCGTCCTTCTCAATTACTACGTTTTCAGCCACTATACAGTGCTTAACCTGCGCGCCCGCCTTGATAACGCTGCCGCCCATTACGACTGCGTCCTCAATAACCGCGCCTTCCTCAACCTTTACACCCGCAAAGAGAATAGAGTGCTTAATCTCGCCCTCGATGCTGCAGCCGTCTGTAATCATTGAATTTTCAAGCACTGCGTTAGCGCCTATCCTGTGACCGGTCATACCACTGTTTCTGCTGTATATGCGCCAGTCCTCGTCAAAGAGGTTGATGCCGCTGTTTTCGGGATCGAGCACTTCCATGTTTGCCTCCCAGAGTGAGGAAATGGTGCCGACATCCTTCCAGTAGCCGTTGAAACGGTATGCGTACATTTCCCTGTTATCCTGGAGCAGATTGGGAATAATATTCTTACCGAAGTCGTTCTCGGAGTTGGGGTCATTTTCGTCTTCGATAAGGTACTGCTTGAGGATATTCCAGTTAAATATATAAATACCCATTGACGCAAGATTTGACTTGGGCTCCTTCGGCTTTTCCTGGAACTCTGTAATCTTGTCATTTTCGTCAGTAACCATAAGGCCGAAACGCCCTGCTTCCTCCCAAGGCACTTCCATAACGGCTACGCTGAACTCAGCCCCTTTTGACTTGTGGAACTCAAGGAAATCGCTGTAGTCCTGCTTGCATATCTGGTCGCCTGAGAGAATGATGACATATTTGGGGTCATACCTCTCGATAAAGTTGATGTTCTGGTAAATGGCGTTTGCCGTACCTTTGTACCAGTCTGAACCGCTTGCCTGCTGATATGGCGGGAGCACATGTACGCCTCCGTAGAGTCTGTCCAAATCCCACGGCTGTCCGTTTCCGATATACTCGTTGAGCACCAGGGGCTGGTACTGTGTAAGTATACCTACTGTATCAATTCCCGAATTGACACAATTTGACAGCGGGAAGTCGATTATTCGATACTTTCCGCCAAAGGGGACAGCGGGTTTTGCCAGCTTTTGCGTCAGGGTGTAAAGGCGTGAGCCTTGTCCTCCGGCCAGCAGCATTGCAATCATTTCTTTTGCCATAGTCTACCTCCTCATATTTTTTATTTTATTGAAATTATACTATAAATTTCCAAAAAATGATAGTGGTTTGTGTAATTTTAATATATTTTTTCTGGATGATTTTTGGGTTTCTTGAAATATATACAAAAATAATGTTAAAATTGGAGTGTGTTTCCAATGAGTGTACAAATGGGGGTGATAAGCTATATCTATTTTATGATTGCAGGAATGAATTTATGAGGACAAACTTTTAGAAAAAAATTGTAAAAAAGTTGAATGAGGGGTTATCAAATAAGGCCGCCCGAGCAGGATAATATATCCCATTCAGACCCGCTTGCGCTTATGGGAAACGTAGCGGACACTAAGCTCAATGGCGCTGTAAAAGGAGCTACGCTTTTACAGCTTATTTCGCTAAGTGCCGACGTTCCCCAACGGTCTTCATGGGATATATTATCCTGCTCGGGCTAGTGTACTGTACCATTCGTATTTAGGCATTATAAAAAACGAACAAGTCTTTATCTTATCAGTATTATAAGTATTTAAATTATGTCAAATATCATTGGTACAGTATGCTAGGTTGTTGGTATGCTGTTGTTGAATTTTGTGTTACTTATTTTTTTGATATGTCTTTGAACATTATACGCCATACGATATACACTATCTTAATGTAAGTTCTACCAATACAATAGCCTGAGCAGGGACATATACCCCATGAAGACCGTTGGAAGGCGTCGGCACTTAGCGAAATGAGCTGTAAAAGCGTAGCTCCTTTTACAGCGCCATTGAGCTTAGTGTCCGCTACGCCTTCCATAAGCGCAAGCGGGTCTGAATGGGGTATATGTCCCTGCTCAGGCGGACAGTTTGACACAACCCAAAACAAAAAAGCCCTTAAATCTGCAAGTTATGCAAACCTAAGAGCTTTTCCATAAATATTATTTATTCTTAAATTCTATTATAGTTAATCAGGCACCCTTTCAAAATAATCTGCCTTTCCTCATCAGTAAGCTCGCCAAGCGTCAGCTCAAACTCCGTATTCTTTCCGCCGCCTACGACATACGCCTTTACAATGTCCGC
>CANQHZ010000067.1 GCA_947623805.1 uncultured Lachnospiraceae bacterium
CCTGGCTCATTTATCTGAGATATGAATTGAAAAATTCCTTGAAAAAAAGGAAAAAAGACTTGACTGAATAGGGAGGATTTATATGGAAAAAATAGCAAGCTTCACAATCGACCACATTAAGCTGCAGCCGGGTGTGTATGTATCGAGAAAGGACAAGGTAGGCGAAAATACGATTACCACATTTGACCTGAGGATGACTTCGCCAAATGAGGAGCCTGTAATGAATACGGCTGAGGTGCATACGATAGAGCATCTTGGAGCGACCTTTTTGAGAAACCACAAGGATTATAAGGACAAGACGATTTATTTCGGGCCGATGGGCTGCAGGACCGGCTTTTATCTGCTGCTTGCGGGTGATTATGAATCGAAAGATATAGTGCCGCTTATGATTGAGATGTATGAGTTTATCCGCGATTATAAGGACGAAGTGCCCGGGGCAAGCCCCAAGGATTGCGGCAATTATCTCGATATGAATTTAGGCATGGCAAACTACCTCGCAGACCGTTATCTTGAAAATGTCTTATATGGCATAGGCGAGGACAGGCTTGTTTATCCGCAGTAATTGCGGCGGCATTAATGACCGGCGCGGCATCGTTTGAGATTTTAGAGTGTCTGCGCTTATTTTGATAGGCTGCTTTTGAATAAGAATGGGTATTGAAATGAAAAAGAGAATAGTAGGTTATAGGGAAAGAATAGATAGGCTTATAGAGGACGCGCCTGCGGGGACGGATTGGCAGGCAGTGTTGAATGAACATCTGACGCAAGTGTCATTTTTTCAACATGAACGCCTTATACATTTGATAGTGACAGTAACATTTGCGCTGATGACAATTATCGCGCTGGGGATATACTGCATTGCCTGCTATATGCCTATGCTCGCGCTCATATTTCTCTTTATGGTGCTGCTTGTGCCGTATATAGGGCATTATTATACCTTGGAAAATGAGGTGCAGAAAATGTATAAGCAGTATGATGAGATAATTGCCTTGATAAAGGAGCAGACCACGATAAAGCGTTAAACAAGAGCTGCAAAGCAGTGCAATAACAGTGTTTTCAACAATATTTAAGCCGCAAAAGGCGGCATGGAGGAAAGTAAAAATGAATAAAATAGGAATTATCGGAGCAATGGAGCTTGAGGTTTCAGAACTCCAATCAAAGCTTGAGCAGACTAAGGTAGTCGAAAAGGCGGGCATGAAATTTCACGAGGGAAAGCTTAACGGCAAAGATGTTGTGGTCGTTCAGTGCGGCATCGGCAAGGTAAACGCCGGTATGTGCGTGCAGATTTTGGCTGATATATTTAATGTAGACGCTGTAATCAATACAGGTGTTGCGGGCTCGCTTAGAGCAGAGATAAATATCGGCGACATAGTGGTTTCAAGTGACGCGTGTGAGCATGACATGGACGTGAGGGCGCTTGGCTATGAGCTTGGCATTATCCCGCAGATGGAGACCTCGTTTTTCAAGGCGGACAGGACGCTCGTGGAGCAGTCAATGGCTGTCTGCAGGGAGGTAAATCCTGACATTTCCGTGTACGAGGGCAGAGTGGTGAGCGGAGACCAGTTTATTTCAGACGGCGCTGTGAAGGACGCACTTATCAAAAATTTTGGCGGTTCATGTGCAGAGATGGAGGGCGCGGCAATAGCGCATGTGGCATTTTTAAACAAAATTCCGTATGTAGTAATCCGCGCAATATCGGATAAGGCAGACGGAAGCGCTCATATGGACTATCCTGAGTTTGAGCGCGCGGCTGCGGCACATTCGGCAAAGCTTGTCGAGCAGCTTGTCACAAGAATTTAATACGCAGGCGGAACATTCTTAAACGGGGGATATACAAATGGAAATAAAAACAAAGCTTAAAAGAGCGCTGCTTTCAGGTCTGTTTTTCAGTGCGATTATAACCTTTGCCTGGTTTTTATTTAAATCTGCGTGCGTTAGGCGTGCGGTTGTTGTGACACTTTGCGTGGCGGCTGTGATTTTTGTGCTGAAACTTGTATTCGACATTGTGGCGGATAGGATTAAGCTGAGGTGGATGTTTTTGGCAAATGTTCTTTTTGCGGTTGTCGCTATTATTGTATTTTTGATTACGGCTGTGTATGCGTTTGCGCCGGCTGTGATTTTTAAGACGAGTTTTGATGAAAAAGCATATAATAGCATGGCTGATTATGAAGATATTATTGAAAAAATTGAGATAAACGAGGGAAAATATTCGGGCTGGCTTATTCACAATGCCGGCGACGGTGCGCCGCTTGTGCTTTATTATGGAGGCAACGAGGATAATTCCTCTGCCAGAATGGCATGGTTTATGGAGGAAAATGACAGGCTTGTCACATTTTCAAAATGCAATTTTGCCTATGTGGACTATCCGGGGTACGGTAAAAGTGCAGGCACTCCGTCAGACAAAAGTCTTAAAGAATTTGGCATAGATGTATATGACTATTTTGACCAAAGAAGTGATGTAAACGATATAGTAATTATGGGCTACAGTCTTGGCACGGGTGTGGCAAATTATGTGGCAAGCCAGAGAAATCCGTGCGGATTGGTGCTTATGGCGCCTTATGCCGATGGCTATGACCTCTATAACAATAAATTGAATATTTTCCACGGTCCGTTGCGCCTTTTAGTGTCATACAAGATGCGAGCGGAGAAATTTGCAAAGGATATATCGGTCAAGCCGCTGATACTTGCCTCAAAGGTAGACGAAACAGTACCTTATAAAAGCTCTACGAGGCTTTTTCAGGCTTATGGCAATGGTGGTGACTTTGTGACTGTAAATATAGGACATAGGGAATTTTGGGAAGACAGCGAAGTAATGGGCAAGGTCAAGGAGTATATTGCGAGTTTGTCAGACAGAGCAGATTAATGACAAGCGTGGAATAACGGATTTTTGCCTGTGACGCTGGAATGTCGGCAGAGGGAGATGTTTATGAAAGAAAAATTGGGACGTATTTTAAAGGGAAATTTTTATGTCGCCGCGGTCATTGCGCTTGCGGGGATAGTATTAAGTTTCCTTTTGTGTACGGTATTTTTAACGGAGAATATTATTTTAATGCTTGCGCCGCTGTGGTTGTTTGTTATATTTGCAGTGATGTATCTTGTGCTTGATTTTATACCGCAGACATCGGGAAAATGGTACATAAAGCTAGGTGCTATGGCGGCTGTAGCTGTGGTTTTGGCGGCATTGCTGATATTGCTCGGCTAATGTCTTTAGGTTGTCGGAAATGAGGTAAAATTATGGGTATACATTTTGGGGTTGACTATTATCCTGAACATTGGAGCCGCGAACGCTGGGAGATTGACGCGAAGCTTATGCAGGAGATGGGCGTTCAGGTTGTGAGAATGGCAGAGTTTTCATGGTTTAAAATGGAGCCGAGGGAGGGTGAATTTCATTTTGAATGGCTTGAAGACGCGGTTGCACTTTTAAATAAATACGGCATCAAAACCATATTGGGTACGCCTACAGCCGCGCCGCCCGCATGGATAGTGCGCCAAAATCCTGAGATACAGCCGATTGACCGGCAAGGCAGACGCAGATTTTTTGGCGGCAGACATCATGACTGTCAGTCAAATGAGGTATACCGTGGGCACATAAGGCGGTTTGTGACAGCAATGTCACAAAGATTTGCAGATAATGAGGGCGTGATAGGCTGGCAGATTGACAATGAGCTTGGCAATTCGCATGGCGATTTATGTATGTGCAGCTCATGTCGTGCGAATTTTCAGAAATGGCTTATTAAAAAGTACGGCACGATAGAGAAATTAAACGACGCATGGGGCACGGCGTTCTGGAGCCAGGGCTACAACAGCTTTTCGCAGATTAGTACGCCGCTTATTACGGCTGTCGGCGAGAACCCTTCGGCGATGCTTGACTGGAAATGCTTTTGCTCCGATTTGATTGTTGATTTTGCAAAAATGCAGGCGGATATCATCAGGGAGAATTGCCCTAATCATTTTATTACACATAATTATATGTGCTTTGACAACAAGGTGGACTATTATGATTTGGGAAAACTTCTCGATTTTGTGTCGAATGACATTTACCCCGCGGGGCACTGGCAGAAGCAGCCGCACCAGCCGGACAACGAGCTTGCGGCGTCACATGATGTAGTGCGCGGGTATAAAAATATGCCGTTCTGGATTATGGAGCAGCAGACCGGAATGGCAGGTTGGGAGATAATGGGCAGAGCGCTTGAACCGGGGCAGATGAGCGTGTGGGCAATGCAGTCTGTGGCGCATGGCGCTGACGCTGTGGTGTTTTTTAGGTGGCGTACATGCGCTATGGGGACAGAACAGTATTGGCACGGCATACTTGGGCATAGCGGCAATCCGGGGCGCACGTATGAGGAGGCAAAGCGGCTCACGCACAAATTCTCAAAATATATGGACGAATTTGAGGGCAGCATGCCAAACGCGGAAGTGGCTATTGTCCACAATTTCAGGCAGAATTACGCCTTTGACATACAGCCGCATCACCCGGAATTAAGCTATGTGGGACAGCTTTATAAGTACCACAAGGCGTTTTATGACAAAAAAATTCCTGTGGACTTTATACCTGATACAGCAGATTTTTCAAAGTATAAGCTCGTAGTCGCGCCGCTGCAGTATTTGATGACGCCTGAGCTGGAGCAGCGGTATATTGATTATGTGGCAGCAGGCGGCAGACTTGTCCTCACAATGCGCACGGGTGTAAAAGACGCAACAAATCTATGCATGACGGACCGAGAACTTCCGGGACGGCTCGGCGATATATGCGGCATAGAAATTCCTGAATATGACTGCCTGCTTGAAACGACCGGCGGCATATTATATGGAAAGAACGAGTACGAAACGCATAAATGGTGCGATATCATAACTTTAAAGGGCGCAAAGCAGCTTGCGGAGTATTCTACGGGATTTTACAAGCAGACCCCCGCTGTCACGGAAAATAAATACGAAAGCGGTATTGTATGGTATGTCGGTACAGAACCGGGTGATGAGCTTATGGAGGACCTGACGGAGTATTTCGTAAAGCAGAGCGGAGTAGCGACACTTGGAAGCGCGCCGGCGGGCGTAGAACTTATGACACGTGAAAATGACAGCAAAATCTGGCTTTTTGTTATAAATCACACAAACGACGAAAAGGTTTACAGTCTGCATGACAGTTATACTATGCTCGAAGGAGAGCGCGCAGAGTTTTTGAATCCCTATGAGGTGCAGCTTTTTGTGAAAAACAAGTCATTGCTTGGCTTTAAAGGACAGAAAAGTCACTAAAAGCAATGTGGCTGTAAGAAATATAATAAAAAAATATCATAAAAACAAAGTAAAACTCTTGAAAAAAAAAATAAAATATGCTAATATAAGTTTTCGTGATATATAAAATCCTTGCTTTTCCTTCGGGGAGAAGCCAAAGACCAAAAGGAGGTAACAAGATGAACAAATATGAATTAGCCGTTGTTGTAAGCGCTAAACTCGAAGATGACGACAGAAACGCTACTATTGAGCGAGTAAAGGACATTATTACAAGGCACGGCGGCACTATTACAAACGTGGATGATTGGGGCAAGAAAAAGCTTGCATACGAGATTCGCAAGATGAGAGAGGGCTTTTATTACTTCATTCAGTTTGACGGTGAGCCTACAGTTCCGGCTGAGGTCGAGTCAAGAGTGCGTCTTATGGAAAATGTCATCAGATATTTGTGCGTAAAACAGGACGGTAAATAAACACGTACAGATTAGGAGAACTAAATGAATAAAGTAATTTTAATGGGACGTTTAACAAGAGACCCTGAAGTAAGATATTCGCAGGGCGCAAGCCCTATGGCAATTGCAAGATATACGCTTGCGGTAGACAGAAGATTTAATCGCAACAATGACGAAAACACGGCAGATTTTATTCCATGTGTTGCGTTTGGCAAGGCGGGTGAGTTCGCGGAGAAGTATTTCCGCAAGGGCACGAAGCTTGCTGTATCAGGACGCATACAGACAGGCAGCTATACCAATAAAGATGGCGTCAAGGTTTATACCACGGAGGTTATCGTGGATGACCAGGAATTTGCCGAGAGCAAGAACAGCGCATCAAATGCCGGAGGAGGCTTTGATGGCGGCAGTTCAAACCAGCAGTCTGCGGCTCCTATGTCGGCAAGCGATGATTTTATGAATATTCCCGACGGAATAGATGAGGAATTGCCATTTAACTGATAATCTGTTTTAATTAATTACAATAGAAAATTTGCAAAGTGTGTTTTCTATTGTATAAGATTTTTAAGAATAGGAGGCTTTATCATGGCTTTTAATAAAACTGAAAAAGCTGATTCCCCGATGAAAAGGAGAGGCGGCATACGTCGTAGAAAGAAAGTATGTGTATTTTGCGGTAAGGACAACGTGATTGATTACAAGAACGTTAGCAAGCTGAACAGATATGTTTCTGAGAGAGGTAAAATCCTTCCGAGGAGAATTACAGGCAACTGCGCTAAGCATCAGAGGGCTTTGACGGTAGCTATCAAGCGTGCGCGTCATGTTGCGTTGATGCCTTACACGATTGATTAATCAAAAATAATAATAAAAAGAGTTGGCTGTTCGAGAGGGCAGCCAACTTTTTGATTGTGTGGTTATTTAATGAAAGGAGCCGCATTGAAAAATAGCCGATTTATTGGGAATGTGCGCAGGAGCATTCCTGTTTTATTGATATGCACAATAATTTTATGCCTGTTGCTAAGCCGTTGCGAAAACGGTAAAAGCGCGTCGAGGTCTGTGTTTGCAATGGATACTTATATGGAGCTTACGGTATATGGCGATGACAGCGATACGGCGCTTGATGCGGCTGTGCTTGAGATACAGCGCATAGATAAGCTGCTTTCTACGGGGAACGCAGAAAGTGAAGTTTCACGGCTTAACACTGAAAAAGAGGGTGTGCTTTCGGAGGACGTGAAGTATCTTTTGGAGCGCTCAATGGAGATAAATAAGCTGAGCGAAGGCGCATTTGACATAACCGTTTATCCTGTGATGGAGGCGTGGGGATTTGCAGACAGTGAGTTCAGAGTGCCTGATGAGAATGAGCTTGCAGTCCTTTTGCCTTATGTTGACATGTCAAAGCTTAGATATTTTCGGGAGTCGGGCAGACTTGAAATGCCGCAGAAGGTCAAGCTTGATTTTGGCGGCATAGGCAAAGGATATACGGCGCAGCGCATCACGGAGATATTTGCGGAGTATGATATAAAAGGCGCGATGCTTAACCTTGGCGGCA
This sequence comes from uncultured Lachnospiraceae bacterium, assembly GCA_947623805.1. Lineage (GTDB taxonomy): Bacteria > Bacillota > Clostridia > Lachnospirales > Lachnospiraceae > COE1. The sequence goes on from CANQHZ010000067.1 coordinate 7,219, forward strand.
ATGTCCAGATATACGGCTCAAAGCCGGACAGAAGCATGTGGAAAATCGCTGTCAAGAGCCCTGACAATTCGCTACCTTATTTGGGTATACTTTCTTTTGATGGGTTTCCGTGCGAAGCTGGCAGTAGTAAGGCGATAGTTACATCAGGGGGATATGAGAGGTATTTTGAAAAAGACGGCATAACCTATCACCATATAATAGACCCGCGGACGGGTAAGCCATCTGACAGCGGGCTTGTTTCCGTGACCGTGGTGTGCAGCGACGGAACGCTTGCGGACGGGCTATCTACAGCGCTTTTTGTGCTGGGGCACGACAAGGCTGTGGAGCTTTGGCGTGGACATAAGAGCGATTTTGACATTATACTTTTTGATGAGCGGGGAAAGCTTTATGTGACGGCAGGAATTGCGGACAGCTTTACGTCGGAGCTTGAATATGAGATAATTTATTAGAATAATCTGCTTTTATATAGGAAATGAGGTATTATAATGGCACGCAAAATTGCGTATTCTTCAATGCTTACGGCGCTGGCGATGATTTTAAGCTACGTAGAGGCGCTTATTCCGTTTTCTGTGGGTGTGGCCGGAATTAAACTTGGGCTTGCCAATCTTGTCGTGCTGACGGGGATTTACTATATGCCGGTCAAGCAGGTGTTTGTGATTTCTGTGGCGAGGATAGTGCTGTCAGCGTTTATGTTTGGAAATATGGCGTCGCTTATCTACAGCATGGCAGGCTGTGTCGTCAGCCTTTTGGTGATGCTGCTTATAAAAAAACTGAAGTGTTTTTCAATAGTGGGCGTGAGCATAGCGGGCGGTACGGCGCACAATATAGGGCAGTTCATTGTAGCGGCGTGCGTGTTGAAAGGCCGTGGCATCATATATTATCTGCCTATGCTTATGATAGGCGGAGCGGTTGCAGGGTTAGTCGTAGGAATAGTGGCAGAGCAGGTGAGGCGTATAATAAAAAATATGATATTGCACAATGATGACAGGCAGGGAAATTAAGATGGGGGAATGGCTTGATTTTCCTATATGCTGTAATATTTGACTAATCTTCCATATGGTGATATATTTAAAAGAAACGGAGCATAGAAATCAGCCTTTTTCAGCGACTTATATAGACACAAAGTTATCAGACACAAAAAATGTTTGTACCTGACGGCCATTGAAAAGGTACAGAAATGAGGAAGAAATGTCTTATTCCAAGGTTATAGAGAATTTTTTAAGGTATGTGAAAATCGATACGCAGTCAAGAGAAGAATTGTCGGATAAGGTGCCCTCTACAGATAAGCAGCACAAGCTTGCGGCGCTTTTGGCAGATGAGCTTACGCAGATGGGCGCGTCAGATGTGCGTTATGACAGAGAGCACTGTTATGTATACGCGTCAATTCTTTCAAATCTTGACGCGGACAGTAATGTGCCGTCAGTTGGCTTTATAGCGCATATGGACACATCAGACGCTGTGAGCGGTGAGAATGTAAATCCGCGTATAATCGAAAATTATGACGGAAACGACATCGTTTTAGACAGCGAAAAGAATATAGTCACGCGGGTGAGTGATTTTCCGATGTTGAACGACTGTAAGGGCAAAAGCATTATTGTGACAGATGGAAGCACACTGCTTGGCGGGGATGACAAGGCGGGCGTGGCTGAGATAATGGCGATGGTGGATTATTTCCTAAAAAATCCTGATGTCAAACACGGCAAAATCTGTATAGGCTTTACTCCCGACGAGGAGGTTGGCAACGGAGTTGAGTTTTTTGACATCAAGGGTTTTGGGGCGGATTACGCTTATACCGTTGATGGCGGTGAGCTCGGTGACATGAGTTATGAGTGCTTTAACGCCGCCGCCGCGCGGCTCAAAGTTACGGGAAAGAGTGTTCACCCCGGGTATGCGAAAAATATTATGAGAAACGCCATTAAGATGATATACGAGTTTTCAAGCGGTCTGCCGGACGAAGGTCCTGAGAATACGGAGGGCTATGAGGGCTTTTTCCATATCACGGATATCAAGGGTACTGTTGAGGAAGCATCGGCGGATTTCATCATACGCGACCACGACAGGCAGAAATTTGAACAGCGCAAAGAGATATTTGCAAAGACAGCGGACAGATTAAACAAAAAATACGGCGAAACGCTTTTCTGCGTGGAAATAACGGATTCCTACAGCAATATGCGCGAGATGATAGAGCCACACATGAATATTGTGGATAATCTGGCGCAGGCTATGAGAGAGGCGGGCGTCGAGCCTAGAATATCAGCGATACGCGGTGGCACGGACGGCGCGAGGCTTTCTTTTGATGGCTTGCCTTGCCCTAATCTGTGTACAGGTTCTGAGGGGCATCACGGCAGAAACGAATTTGCGGTTATTGAAGATATGGAAAAGATAGTTGAGATATTGATAAAGCTTGTCAGCATATATGTAAAAAACAGTGGTATTTGACAACAACCGACAAAATATGCTATGGAACTTTATGGAAAATAATGGTATACTTATTTTATTCAATTAGTAAAGCCGCTAATCGTCAGCGGCTTGACGAGGAGATACATGAAGCAAAGAAAGATTAAGCTCAAGGGGCATTTGAGGTCTTATCTTCAGGCAACCTTGATATTGGGATTTATACTGGCGATTGTCAATGTGGGAATATATTTTCTGAATATAACGGCGGGGATGTGCGTCACGGTTTTCCTTGCGCTTTATCTGATAGTGATGTTTAGCCTGCTGCACCACAACAAGCCGCTTATATTGAATGAATTTATAAACTTTGCCACTCAGTATGGGCAGATACAGCGAAGACTTTTGAGGGATTTGGAGCTGCCTCATGTATTGATGGATGAAAACGGCAAGGTTATATGGACAAATATCGCTTTTGAAAAGATAACGCATAAAGAAAAGGGCTACCGCAAGTCGATAACCTCGATTTTTCCATACATTACGAGAGACAAGCTGGAGTTTGAAAAAGAGGAGGAGTTTGAGGTTTCCTTTGAGGAACATGATTATCTTTTCAAGCTGAAGAAGATTTCGATAGACGACGTGCTAAACAGCAGCGACGTTTTGGACAGCGAAGGTGGCAATTTACTGCTTGCGGGTTATCTTTTTGATGAGACCGACCTTAAAAAAGCGCTGGGCGAGATTGACGACCAGAGCCTTGCTATGGGACTGATTTACATTGACAATTATGATGAGGCACTTGAAAGTGTCGAGGAGGTGCGGCGCTCGCTTTTGATAGCGCTGATAGACAGAAAAATAAATAAGTATATTTCGTCGCTTGATGGTATAGTGAGGAAGACTGAAAAGGACAAGTATCTTGTGATTATGCGTAAAAAGTCGCTGCTTGCGATAAAGGAGGCGCGCTTTGACCTGCTCGAAGACGTAAAGACTGTAAATATCGGCAACGAAATGGCGCTCACTGTGAGTATAGGCGTGGGGCTTGACGCGCCGACATACAATCAGTGCATGGAGTACGCAAGAAACGCGATTGACATTGCACTCGGACGTGGTGGCGACCAGGCTGTTGTCAAGACGCCTGATTCGATAGCATATTACGGTGGTAAGAGCCAACAGGTGGAAAAGAACACGCGCGTAAAGGCGAGAGTCAAGGCAAACGCGCTGCAGGAGATAATTACAAGCAAGGACAAGGTGCTTATTATGGGGCATAGGCTCGCCGATGCCGATGCGTTTGGCGCGGCTGTGGGAGTGAGCTGCATAGCGAGAGCGCTTGAAAGGAAGCCTCATATAGTTATAGATAATATCACAAATTCTGTAAAGCCGCTTGTCGAGCTTTTCAGGGACAGGAATGTATACGAGGAAGATTTTATCATAAGCACTGCCGAGGCGCAGGAGCTTGCGGGCAGCAATACTGTGCTAGTGGTTGTGGACGTAAATAAGCCAAGCATCACGGAGTGCCCTGAGCTAATCAGGAGCTGTAAGACAGTCGTGGTGCTCGACCATCATAGGCAGAGCTCGGAGATAATCGAAAATGCGACGCTCTCATATGTAGAGCCGTATGCGTCAAGTACATGCGAAATGGTGGCGGAGATATTGCAGTATATAGCCGGTACTGTAAAGGTCAGAAACAATGAGGCTGACTGTATGTATTCGGGCATTATGATTGATACAAACAATTTCACGGCAAAGACAGGCGTCAGAACCTTTGAGGCGGCTGCGTTTCTGCGGCGCTGCGGCGCGGATGTGACACGCGTGCGCAAGATGTTCAGAGATGATGCCAATGAGTACAAGGCAAAGGCGGAGGCGGTAAGAAACGCCGAGATTTACAAAAACGCCTACGCAATGGGTATATGTCCCGCAGACGGGCTTGAAAGCCCCACGGAGATAGGCGCGCAGGCGGCGAACGAGCTGCTCAACATGAACGGCATAAAGGCAAGCTTCGTAGTCACGGATTACAACGGAAAATCATATATTTCGGCAAGGTCGATTGACGAGGTAAACGTACAGATAATAATGGAGCGTCTTGGCGGGGGCGGCCATATGAATATTGCGGGTGCGCAGCTTGCGGACACTTCGCCCGGGCGAGCAATCAATATAATTAAGACCACATTAAACCAGATGCTTGAGGAGGGGGCAATATAATGAAAATCATACTATTGGAAGATGTTAAATCATTAGGAAAAAAGGGAGAAATAGTAGAGGTAAAAGACGGCTACGCAAAGAATTTCATCATACCTAAAAAGCTTGGGCAAGAGGCGACAAAGGAAAATATGAATAACCTAAAGCTCAAAAAGCAGAATGAGGAAAAGATAGCACGCGAGCAGCTTGAGGAGGCAAAGGCGCTTGCTGTTGAAATTGAAAAAATGACGGTAAAGACGGAAATAAAGGCAGGCGAGGGCGGCAGGGCGTTTGGTTCGGTATCGTCAAAGGAGATTGCCAAGGCAGTCGCGGAACAGTATGGCAAAGATATAGACAAAAAGAAGATACAGCTAAGTGAGCCTATAAAGGCGCCGGGCAGCTTTGAAGTGCCTGTAAAGCTGCACCCGCAGGTAACGGCGAAGCTCAGGGTTCATGTCGAAAGCGTTTAAAAGTAATGTATAAGCTGCTTAAAGGCAGCATGGAGGGTTAGGATGGTTGATGATATCCCGAGCATGGACGAAGCTGTCCTTAAAAGAGTGCTGCCAAACAGCATTGATGCGGAGCAGTCAGTGATAGGTTCGATGCTCATCGATGCCAAGGCTATAACTACAGCGTCCGAGTATATAACGGGTGATGATTTTTACGGACGGCAATATGGTATACTGTTTGATGCCATGGTTGAGTTGAATGACGAGGGAACACCAGTCGACTTGGTAACACTCCAAAATAAGCTCAAGGAACAGGGTGTGCCGCCTGAAATTTATAATCTTGAATATATCGGCGATATAATGAGGGCTGTACCAACCTCTGCCAATATCAAAGAATATGCCCGAATAGTATCGGAAAAATCGATTATGCGCAAGCTGATACGCGTAAATGAAGAAATAGCAAACAACTGTTATTTACAAAAGGAACCGCTTGAAAATATTCTCGATGAAGCCGAGAAAAAGATATTTGATGTAGTGCAAAAGCGCAACAACGGTGATATCGTACCTATCAGACAGATAGTTATGAAATCCATGAATATGATAGAAGCGGCATCAAAAAGCGGTGGTGCCGTGACAGGCATAGCGACGGGCTTTTTGGATTTGGATTATAAAACCGCGGGTATGCAGCCATCGGATTTGATACTGGTAGCGGCGCGTCCGTCAATGGGAAAAACGGCATTTGTATTAAACATAGCCCAGCACGTGGCGTTTAAGGATAATAAATCTGTAGCTATATTTTCACTTGAGATGTCAAAAGAACAGCTTGTCAACAGGCTGTTTTCACTGGAGTCAAAGGTCAACTCGCAGTCAATCCGTACAGGCAATATGAAGGATGACGAGTGGGAGCGCCTTGTTGAAAGTGCTGATGTTATTGCCAAATCGAAGCTTATTATAGATGACACGCCGAGTATAAGCATGGCGGAGCTGCGTTCAAAGTGCCGTAAATTTAAGATTGAATATGACTTGCAGATGATAATAATTGACTATCTGCAGCTTATGTCAGGCTCGGGCAGAACGGAGTCAAGGCAGCAGGAGATTTCCGACATATCAAGGTCACTAAAGGCACTTGCGCGTGAGCTGAATGTTCCTGTTATAGCGCTATCGCAGCTTTCACGCGCCGTGGAGCAGCGTCCCGACCATAGACCGATGCTGTCGGATTTAAGAGAGTCAGGTGCAATAGAGCAGGATGCAGACGTCGTTATGTTTATATATCGCGATGACTATTACAATAAAGATACAGAGCTTAAAAATGTCGCCGAGATTATCATAGCCAAGCAGAGAAATGGAGCGATAGGTACGATAAATCTCGCATGGCTGCCTGATTATACGCAGTTTGCAAATCTGGCGAAATAATAATGATGTGAGAAGGATTTCTGGCTGTCGTGTTCACTTTTGGAATGATAAATACGGGATATACTAAGGAGGACATTGCACATTGCGGTGTGTCCTCTTTTGATATATTAATATATTAATTGAATATATATGCAGCTTTGCGTTTAAACTTAGTTGAAGAAAGGAGTATAAAGGTGGTAAAGGAAAGATATCTAATCAACGAAGCTGCAAAAGAAGTTCATGTGGAGTCGCATGTATTAAGGTACTGGGAAGAGGAGCTGAATCTTCCGATAAAGCGCAATGAGCAGGGACATAGGGTATACACTCAGGAAGACGTGGACAGATTTATAAGGATTAAAAGCCTCAAGGACCAGGGCTTGCAGCTTAAAGCAGTTAGAATGGTATTGGGGCAGATTCAAGACGGACAGGAGGAGTCTATGGATATGAGAGCGGACAATCCCTTTGCACAAAAGCAGCTTACAAAGATAGGTAAAAACGGTGATATGAAAGTTATCCAGCTAAAGCCTGGCGACGAGGCAAAATGGAAGGAATTTAAAAGCGAACGTCACGTGAATCAGCAAAAGAATGAACACGGCGAAAGCAGTGGAAATAACGGAAACAGTGAGAGTAATGAGCTTGCCATTCAGATAAAGGATACTCCGCAGAAAGAAAATGGTGGCAGCAGTACACAATTGAGCGCAAATAACAAAGACACGCAGAAAGAGCAGATGATACGGCTGCAGTATTTGTTTCAGAAGCTTATAAAGGAGGCGGTAGCGGAAAACAATGAGGCCATGGTACATACGCTTACCGAACGAATTACAGACAATGTGAAATCAGATATTTGTAAAGAGCTTGACTATCAGTTTCGGCTTTTGGAGGAACGCGAAGATGAGAGGACAGCTGTAAAGCAGGAGAGTGACAAGCAGCGTGATGAGGAATACTATAAGAGGATAGACGAGCTTTTGCGTCAATATAGCGCTAAGAAGGCGTCTAAGTCTATTTTGAGAAAGTTGGATAGGGAAAAGGATAAAGAAAAGAACGGCTTAGAGGCGAAAGAAGCTGAAGCAATGAAGGACAATACTGTAAAATTTATTAAGGAAAAAGAGAAAAAGCCTAAGAGGGAATTTAGCTTTTTTAAAAAGGCTGTTGAGGTAAAATAAATTGATTTGGGATAAACAACAAAATGCCACGCATAAAAAGCGTGGCATTAATGTTTTTAAGGTATGTTTGATTACGCCTGAGAAATAGAGCCTGTAGGGCATGCGCCAGCGCATGAACCGCAGTCGATGCACTTGTCAGCGTCTATCTCAAACTTGCCGTCGCCCATGCTGATAGCTCCTACGGGGCACTGAGCCTCGCAAGCTCCGCAGCATACACAAGCGTCAGAAATCTGGTATGCCATAGCTTAAGTTCCTCCTTATATGATAAAATTTACAGCGGTAATCCGCCAAATCACGTTGGTTTAACGGGCTTTTGTGTAATGCCTGTTAATATAGATATTTTAATATAAAAGAGTGGGAAATACAAGGTTAAAGTAGAAAAAATGTGGGGGAAATTTTATTATTGACATTGATACGAGTGAGTTGCTTGCTTATATAGAGAAGGGGTGTGTGGTAATGGGACGCCCTAGCAGTGTTATACACCCCATTCAGACCCGCTTGCGCTTGTTGAAAGCGTAGCGGACACTAAGCTCAATGGGCGCTGTAAAAGGAGCTACGCTTTTACAGCTTATTTCGCTAAGTGCCGACGCATTCAAATGGTCTTCATGGGGTGTATAACACTGCTAGGGCTGGTTGTTGGCGTATTCTTATAATGCTGCCAGTCATATGTTTGTGCTGTTGGGGCTATAATACTTTTGAGGCTGGTAATGGTGTGTGCTATTGTTATAGTAGGTTAATGGTGTATGGGTTATTCTGTATATGGTATGCCGCGGCGTTCTTTGATGCCGTTGAGGATATGTTTCTTTAGTTCGGGTACGCGGCTTTTGTCCATTTCGGGTACGCCTTCGAGGCGGTAGGGGATGCCTAGTTCGTCGTATTTCTTTTTGCCCATGGTGTGGTATGGGAGGACGTCGAGAGCCTTTAGGTTGCTTAGTCCACCGATGAAGTAGCCGAGTTTGTGCAGGTCTTCGGGATTGTCCGTGATGCCTGGGACTACGACGTGGCGTATCCATATGTCAACGTGCATTTTATCAAGGTATTCTGCAAATGCGAGGATGCCGTCGTTTGGCTGCTTTACAAGTTCCTTGTGCTTTTCGGGGTCTATGTGCTTGATGTCGAGCATGACTAAATCTGTGACGGCGCAGAGTTTGTCAAGCTTTGCAAGCCATTCGGGGTTGGCGTTTGGCTTATAGGCGATGCCTGAGCTGTCGATGCAGGTGTGGATGCCGCGTTCCTTTGCCATAGTGAAAAGCTCGAGCAGGAAGTCGATCTGCATGAGTGGCTCGCCGCCAGTCACTGTGATGCCGCCGCCTTTGTAAAAGGGCTTGTTTCTTTCGTAATTTTCGAGGATTTCCGCAGGCTCCATAAGAGTGCCCGCGTTCATCTCCCAAGTGTCGGGATTGTGACAATAGGCGCATCTCATAGGGCAGCCCTGTACAAAGACAACATAACGTACGCCCGGTCCGTCAACCGTGCCAAATGATTCAAGTGAATGTATTCTTCCTTTCATAATATCAACCTTTCATTTTTTCATATAATAAGAAATTAGCATTGAATTATCCTATGAATAATATTATACCCTATATTTGGGTAAAAGTGGTAAATAATATGAAAAAAATGTATGAGAATATATTTGATCAAGATGAATGGACATTGGAGGAAAGCTGTCACCTTTTTGTCACTTGCAGTGAGGCAATGAAGGTGGTAGCATAATATAGTATCAATGTTAAATATAAATGGTGATATATATGAAGAAAAACAAAGCAGTATATAATATGAAAAAAATAGCATTTATAGTTTTGGCTGTGGGGGTTGTCTTTTCTGTTATTTTTTTAATTTTCCAACATAGGAAAGCAGCACTGGCAAAAACGGAATTTGGGAATAGCGAGGATATGAATGAATCGAGTTTGCAGGAGAAAACAGATTTTCCATCAATGACAAGCGTACAATCAGCGTCAGACAAGCTTGATAGTTCTTTCGATATCAGAGAACATTATTATACTCATGTAGGCGACCCGTCGAATCTCTACTATATTGATGATGACAATATATTATGGGGAAGCGGAAAAAATGAATATGGACAGTTAGGACAATCTCCAGATTATGATTTTCATAGCGAAATGGTAAAAATTGCAGAAAATGTCATTCATGTTGATTATTCACAAAAAGGTTTTATCATTTTTCTGACAAAAGATTATAAGCTGTATGGTCTGGGAAATGCTGGATGCGGTGCTTTGCAGCAGTATGAAAAATTTGATGCTGACAGATATGTAAATGGTAAAGGCTATTATGTGAGCGAGCCGTATCTTCTTATGGAGAACGTAAAATACGCATGTTGCGGAAGGGATGATATTGCCTGTCTGTCACAAGATGGAGATGTTTGGATATGGGGAACAGTTGGGGTTGAGGGTACTGTATTGGCATCAGAGTCCTCCTATAGTGTATATTATATTGAAAAACCGAAAAAGGTGTTGGATGGTGCGCTTATAGTCACAGGCGGCTGGTTTAATCATGCTGCTTTGCTGCAAAATGGCACTGTTTGGACTTGGGGATATAATGAGGCAGGGAATTGTGGTATTGATGAGGGTACTATAATCAGCAAACCAACTATGGTAGCGGAAAATGTGGTCATGGTGTGGACAAACCGCTCAGTGCCAAACTATCCGCAGCCAAGCTCGCAGGATATTGCCATGGGTTTGACAGGCAGGCTGGCATATAATACAGATTATAATGATATTGCAGAATTAGATGAAGTGTATCCAAAATTTTTAAATAATACTGTGATTCAAAAATCAGATGGTTCTTATTGGGCATGTGGGGAAAATATCGGGAATGAGAAAAAGACAATTCAAGGCAGTGAGGGGAATTATCCTGTTATTTGTACATATGAATTTTTACAGTGTGAATAGAAATAAGGTTACAAACCACCACTCCAAGTGGTGGTTTAGTATTATATAGAAGTTATATATAATAATCTGCCAATAACAATAGTAATAATGTTAGATAATAAAGCTACTGTTTTTAATGCTGCATTCTTTCTCCAAAGAAGGTGATAAATCATAAGCTGTAATAACATGCTAATAGTAAAATAAAGTATCCATTTTCCAGACAGCTGTATGATAAATATAAGTGCTTCAGAAAAAGATTCCAGAAATGCAATCCCAACCACAAATATCCATGAAAAAACAAAGAAGACAAAAAATTCATAGCCAGCAAATGCAATTATTTTTTCCTTGACACTTGCGTTTCTCGCACAGAAAGCAATTATTATAGACAATGCACACAGTAAAAATGTTCTATAAAAATCTGAAAAAATTATCTCTGCCATACCATTCGCATCCCTTCAATTGTTATTTTATAATTATAATTATATCACAGACAGCAAAAATGGTACAACTTCAAAATACGAAAGCGAAAAAATACCATGGAGAGGCATCATCCAATTTTATTTTGCACAGCATTTTATAAAAATGGCAAATAATGTGGAAAAATGTTGATATAAATTTCAATCTACAAATATATTTACAGTACGACAAATACATAGTACAATATTGTTATAAAGTAAAGCACATATGAATGGAGAAACAAATATGGACAATAACATTATTTTTGAAATGTCAATGTCAGAAAGTCTTATTATGGACTTTTTATGGGAAACTGATAAAGGAATGACATTTAGCGAAATATCAGATTATTTGAATAATGAGCTGAAAAAAGACTGGAAAAAGCAGACCATAAATACATTCATCAAAAGGCTGTCCGATAAGAATCTTATTTCCGCAAAGCGTACTGGAAAAAATAAAATATACTATGCCGCGCTGACTAAAAGGGAGTATGAAAAAGGACACGCACAGAAGCTGCTGGATGATTTTTATAACGGTTCGATAAGCAAGTTTCTGACGGCGCTTACTGGAGGAAAGAAGATAGACAGGGAATTTGCCGATGAGCTGAGGAATATGATTGATAAAGAAAGCTTATAGAAGGATGGATAATTATGACGATATTGCACGCAATGAGCATTTCGGGAAGTATTGCGGTGATAATTTACTTCATATTGCACCCTTTGGCGCAAAAACGGTTGCCCGTGTTATGGCATAAAATATATCTTACGGTTACGATATTTTTATTTATTATCCCATTTCCGTATATCGGGATATTTCAAAATACCATCGGCTGGCTGAACAGCTATTTGCAATCGGAAAGGCTGAAACAGGAGCTTCCTGTATAATTCAAATATAGGGAATTCCAAGGAAGGTGGTTGATAAAAAGATACCTCAGAGTAAAATAA
>CANQHZ010000068.1 GCA_947623805.1 uncultured Lachnospiraceae bacterium
GGCAGCGCTATCTTTTCGCGCATGCCATGACGTCGCCGTCGCAGACGGAGGCGGATGCTTATTATCTGCTGGGAGATTTGACGACCGGTGAAGAAATTTACGCCACCTTTCTTTTGGAGGGGACTGCGGGATATCTTTCTTTCTGCGGTCATCAGCATACCGGCAATTTCGCGTCCTATCCGGGAGGATACTGTGATGCGGACAGACCCGCCGTGTGGCATAACGCAGCGGGAAACGTCTATATGATGGACTGCGGCTGCGGTTTTGCGGACGGCAGACTGGCGTGCTTCTGTCTGGAAACGGGAGAGCGGTTTTATGTGTAAATGCAGGTTTCTAAGACACCAAAAATATATTGAGGTGATGCTTTACGCAGAACCGAAAAGTGCTGTAGTAGGAGGTTACACACGAAATTATATTGTATGTCAGATATTCACGGCGGCGCGGACAACAGGGGCGTGCTGGACAAGATTCTGCGTATTGACATACTAAGCTCCTGCTGATTTTTGTTCACAACTGTTGCGCAATAAAAAAAGATATGATAAAGTTAAATCTGATTAAAGGGCAATCAATAAAATTAATAAAAACCAAAGACACCCAAATAAAGGAGCAGGCAATGAAAAAAACACAAAAAATATGCCGTACAGCGGCAATTACAATAGCCGTCATAATAATACTGTCATTAACACCAGGCACATCAAAAAATCTAAAAATTCAGACAGTAAACGCCTCAGAAACCGTCACCCAATCCCAGGCTTTAACAGCATCATCACAGGAAAAAACAGATTTAGACGACGGAATATACACAATAGAAGCAAAACTTGGCGGTGGCAGCGGAAGGGCATCTCTAAACTCCGCCCAAATAGCGGTTATTGACGGAGCGGCGATGGCTATGCTGGAATGGAGCAGCTCAAACTACGACTATATGATAGTAAACGGGGCGAAATATTTTCCAATAAACGACACAGGAAATTCCAAATTCCTCATCCCCGTATATGCCTTTGACAAGGAATTTGCAGTCATAGCTGACACAGTGGCGATGAGCAAGCCGCATGAGATAGAATACACAATAACATTTATGACCGACACAGCAAAAAGAACAGAAAGTAAAAGCCTTGTATCAACACAAATAATTATATTTGCCGTAGTTATAATTGCGGCAGTAATAGCTGTCGCTTTGGCAATATTATTTATAAAACGCGCATCTAAAAAATAATTAAAAACCCGAAAGGAACACAGCCCATAAATCATGAAAAAAGCACCAAGCCTAATTACAATCATAATTGCCGCCAGCATTATAAGCATATTCATTCTGACAGCCTGCGGCAGCACAGCCGCTTCTGACAAAAATATGACACTATTGTCACAAATCCCGCAAAATATCAGCCCATCCCTCACCTATGAAAGCCGCGATACCCTTTCATACGCTCAGGAATTTGCAATCGACCGCTACAGTGACGACTACACCCTGATAACAATTTCCGACGGCAGCCGCTTTCTCATAGTGCCTGAAAACAGCCCTGCACCCACACAGCTTTCAGATGACATAACTGTCATAAACCAGCCGCTGGACAATATCTATTTAGTCGCAAGCGCAGTAATGGACATATTCCGCGCATTGGACAGCATAGACAGCATACGCCTGTCGGGAACACGCTCAGACGACTGGTACATAGACGAGGCGCGCGCGGCAATGGAGTCAGGCGACATTCTCTATGCGGGGAAATACAGTGAGCCCGACTACGAGCTTATCCTGTCACAGGGCTGCCGCCTCGCAATAGAAAACGGCATGATAACTCATTCTCCCGAAGTCGGCGAAAAGCTCAAAACGCTTGGCATACCCATGCTCATAGACCGTTCAAGCTACGAGCCGCACCCGCTTGGGCGTGTTGAATGGATAAAGCTGTACGGGGCGCTGCTTGGCAGGGAGGAGCTTGCGCAGCAGCTTTTTGATGAGCAGCAGTCAGCCCTTAGCCAGCTCACACAAACCGCAGCAGGCAAAGACGCAAAAACAGTCGCATTTTTCTACATCACGGCAAACGGCGCCGTAAATGTCCGCAAGTCAGCCGATTATATCCCTAAGCTGATAGAGCTTGCAGGCGGAAAATACATATTCGACAATCTCGGCGACGAGGAAAGCAGCTCCTTTTCAATGACAATGCAGATGGAGGAATTTTACGCTGCTGCAAAAGATGCCGATTACCTTATATATAACAGCAGCATTGACGGAGAACTGTCATCAATAGACACATTGCTTGAAAAAAGCCCATTATTAGCCGATTTCAAGGCGGTACAGGAGGGTAAAGTCTGGTGTACAACAAAAAATCTGTATCAGGAGTCAATGTCGATAGGCGGCATGATAACAGACGTAAACGCGATGCTCACGCAGGACAAGTCAGCGCAGACAAAGTATATGTATCTGCTGGAATAAGCTTTGTGGTATTGGCTGCGCTTCTTGTCATACTTATTATTCTCAACATATGCATAGGCAGCGTACACATTACAGTCAGGGAAGTAATCGGCGGATTTACAGGCGTGGAAATATCGGATACGGCAAAAAATATCATATGGCAGATACGGCTGCCGAGAGCCCTTGCGGCGACAGTGCTCGGCGGTGCGCTCGCGCTTTCAGGCTATCTTTTGCAGACCTTTTTCCACAATCCGATAGCGGGACCGTTTGTGCTTGGAATATCCTCGGGCTCAAAGCTTGCCGTAGCCTTGGTTATGGTATTCCTTTCGGAAACGCTCACGCACATCAGCTCATTTATGCTCATAGCGGCGGCATTTGTCGGAGCGGCAGCGGCAATGGGCTTTGTCCTATTGATGTCAAAAGCCGTGGACAAAATGTCCATGCTTATCGTAGGCGGAGTGATGATAGGCTACATATGCTCTGCCATAACTGACATAGTTGTCACATTCGCTCAAGACGCGGACATAGTAAATCTCCACAACTGGTCAAAGGGCAGCTTTTCAGGCATCTCATGGGAAAATGTGACAGTGATGTCATTTACAGTATTTGTTACATCAGCTATAGTTTTTGGCATGTCCAAACCCATAAGCGCATACCAGCTCGGAGAGACATATGCAAAAAGTATGGGCGTTGACATAAAATTGTTCCGCATGCTGCTTGTCTTGCTTTCGAGCGTTCTCGCGGCATCAGTCACGGCATTTGCAGGCCCCGTTTCATTTGTCGGAATAGCCGTTCCACATTTGGCAAAGCGCCTGCTTAAAACCGCAAAGCCGATACTGATGATACCTGCAAGCTTTTTGGGCGGCGCGGTTTTCTGCCTGTTCTGCGATTTGTTGGCAAGAAACCTGTTTGCACCGACAGAGATGAGCATAAGCACAGTCACGGCAGTATTCGGCGCGCCTGTCGTCATAGCGGTTTTAATACAGCGGAAAAGAGGTAGATAATGTACTTTTTCAGCACGGAAAAAATGTCTGTAGGCTATGACAAAAAGCCAATTCTCGAAAATATAGAAATAGGCGTGGAGCGCGGCGAAATCCTTACTCTCATAGGTCCCAACGGCGCAGGAAAGTCCACGATACTGAAAAGCATAGCAAAGCAGCTTGACTTAGTCGCAGGGACAGCCTATATTGATGGCAGGAGCCTGAGCGATATTTCAAGAAACGAGCTGCCGCGCAGACAAGCTCAGGTTTTCACGGGCAGGCTGAACACAGAGCTTATGACCTGCCGCGATGTCGTTGCGATGGGGCGTTATCCTTATACGGGAAAATTTGGAATACTTTCCGCGGAGGATTACAGGACAGTTGACGAGGCTATGGAGCTTGTACGCATAACAGCGCTTGCCCATATGGATTTTAACAAAATAAGCGACGGACAGCGCCAGCGTGTGATGATGGCGCGAGCATTGTGCCAGAGACCTGAGCTTATTCTCCTTGATGAACCCGTGACTTACCTTGACATAAAGCACAAACTCGAATTTCTCTCACTCTTGCAAGAGATGACGCGCAAAAAAAATATTACGGTAATTATGTCACTCCACGAGCTTGACTTGGCAAGGAAAATCTCAGACAAAATCTTGTGCATAGGTGAAAATGGGACGGAACGGTACGGAACGCCCGAAGAAGTATTTAAAGATGACTATATAACAAGCCTGTTTCATATAGATATAGGCAGCTATGGAGAAAGCTGCGATACGCTTGAACTTGAGCCGCCAAAGGGAGAGCCAAGGACCTTCGTGCTTGCGGGAATGGGCACGGGAATGGACACTTTCAGGAAACTCCAGCGCCAGGGAGTGCCATTCGTTACAGGCATTATCTACGAAAATGACCTTGACTATCCGATAGCAAAAGCATTGGCGGCCCATATTATATGTGAAGCGCCGTTTAGCCGCATAGGCGATGAAAAGCTTGATGAAGCCAAATGCTGGCTCAAACGGTGCAATAATATAATATGCTGCCGCGACCGCTTTGGTGACTGGGAAAGCGGAAACCAAAAGCTGTATAATATACTGACCAATATGCGCCTCTAGTCCATTGCTCTTTTGATGGCAGACATAAGCTCGCCATAAGTTTCATATGCGGGAATTTCAGGATTGTCGGCTTTGATTTTGTCAGTGCTCTTGAACAAAAAGCCCGCCTTGCTAGCCTTAATCATTCCAAGGTCATTATAGCTGTCACCGCTTGCTATAGTGTCATAGCCTATAGACTGCAGCGCCCTGACCGTCGCAAGCTTTGAATTTTCAATACGCATCTTAAAGCCCGTAATCTCACCGCTTTCCGCCACTTCAAGCGAATTGCAGAAAATAGTGGGCCAGCCAAGTTTTTTCATAAGCGGCGTCGCAAACTGCGTAAATGTATCGCTTATGATAATAACCTGCGTCATTGAGCGGAGTTCGTCGAGAAATTCCCTGGCGCCGTCAAGCGGCTCAATTTTTGCGATAGTATCCTGTATTTCTTTCAACCCCAGCTTATGCTCTTTCAAAATGCCGATACGCCATTTCATAAGCTTATCATAGTCGGGCTCATCACGCGTCGTGCGCCTCAACTCCGGAATGCCGCTCGCCTCCGCAAAAGCAATCCAAATTTCGGGTACAAGTACGCCTTCCAAATCCAAACAAGTTATATACATAATCTCCTCCATCTGCTCACGTCTTTATAATATGAAATAATATGTAAGGTTAAGGCTCGGACGTGTGCGTGCAAGCCAAACCACACCACGATTGACGCAAGCGCCATCGCCGCTTTCTACGTCATTATATCATATTTTGTGTGAGGGATAAAGAAAATATTTTAGATATGCTTAATCGCGAAATTGCAAAAGCTTGTACGCCTCGATACCCAGCGCGTCCGCAATATTAAACAGCAAGTCAAGCGAGACGGGACGCACAATATTAGGCGCCTCTATTGCCCCAAGATGCTGTCTGCTTATACCTACCTGCTCTGCAAGCTCCTCTTGCGTAAGTTTTGCATGTTTTCGGTAGTAAGCGATATTGTATCCAAGCTCTATAAATCTTTTAGAATTGTCAAACAGATTTTCAGAATTTCCCATTGTTTTACCCTCTCATCGCGGAAAAATTTTTCTTATAATATATTTTAGTGAAAAATTTAAAAACCTAAATCATTTAACAAATAACATGTGATATATGGGAAATAACAGCGCAAATTTTCGTTATCAGGAAATATTGAAAATCTTCTTTAATTACTTCATAATATAGATTGTTGAGAGCTTTCACAGCTCTTTGCAACATTATTTGACTGACATTTATGAGGATTCTTCATGGGAAATTTAATATGGAGGGAGATACGTAATGCAAGTGAAGTGCAAGTACAAAGTGCTTAAGGTGAATCGCATTATCATTTATGACTGCGGGACATATTCGAGAGCGCATATTGAGGCGGACATTGATAATGAGACGGCGGACAAAGCAAAGAAAACAAAGGATAAATCAATAGAAATTTATACGGATAATGGCGAGCGATTGTTTGACGGCATGATAGAAAATGATATGGTATCTAAGACAGAACATGGCTGCAGCCTGGTTATAAACGCTTCCACAGGCTTTAACCTTTCCTATGAAGCGAAGTGCGCAGTCAAGCGCAACATGGAAAAGGAGATTGATTTAAGTAATTGTCGTACAGTGGCAGATGAAAAAGGGGATGTAGTCAGCGGCTATAATCTTGTGAACACGGACTTTGTGAGAGTGGGCGATGCGGTAACTTTCAGAGGAAAGCGCTTTTGCGTGACAAGGTCAGTCATACGCTACAAAGCCGATAGCGGCAAACCGTTATGTGATTGTCGAATAGAACCCATATAGCAGGCAGCAAAATTTTTTTGACGGAAAAATGGTATCAACTTATAATAATGAGCAAATAATAAAAATGCAACATTTCGGGCAAAATGTTGCATTTTTTAATGTTATTTTATTCTTACACCTTATATATCGGTCTTTATTTTGAATACTTTAGTCATTATTTGAAATTTTTTTGATTTATTTACGAAAACTTTTTTTAGAAGAAATATATCGCAGTGTGAAAAGGGCAGACTTTCCCCTTCCAAATACGGAAAGTTGCTTAAACTGCCCGAATATTAAACTGCCGATGACATATAAAATTATCAAGTAACTGCAGTCGCAGGAGTGTCAGAGAGCTATTTTCATAAAAACTCTGTCACGTTCGTCCTGCTCTATTCCCAGATAACGTTTTGTTATCGTAAATGATGAGTGATTGTATATGCTCATAATCAAGACAGACGAAACCTTGCTGCGGGCAACAAAATAACCGAACGTTTTTCGCAGGGAATGGCAGCCGATATTGCCGTCTATTTGGAGGGCTTGAGCGGCTGCCTTTATAATGCGGTATGCCTGTGAGCGGCAGAGCGGCTTGTTTGTGCTGCGTCTGCCTACGAAGATGTAGCGGTTGGCATCTACCGCAATGTTGTTACATTTACAGTATTTTATCAGTCTTTCAAGCGCGTATACGACTTCTTTATTTAAAAATACTTCATTGCGCTTGCCAGTCTTTTTTTCTATGATTTCGAGGTGTTTTTTGAAGTGCCGGTTCTTAAAGTCATAGACATCTTTCCATTTTAAGTTAAGTATATCGCTTATGCGCAGCGCCGTGTTTATGCCTGTGCAGAAAAGCGCGTAATTTCGTATCTCATCCTTTCCCAAAAAGTATTTTTTCATAGCATCTAGCTTTCTCTTATCCTTGATTGGCGACATTGCTCCCATAAATTTTTCCTCCTTTGATGCATCCTTGCATCAGCGGTTTTAATTTTAACACATTTTTGTTGACTGAAAAAATATCAAATGCAACATTTTGCCCGAAAAGTTGCATTTGAGGAATGCAGGATGGAGGACGAATATGCTAATGCTTACAGTACCCAAGGAGGAGTATTTAATGATAGGAAAGGATGTCAAGATTACTTTTCTGGGCGGCAACAAAAATCAACTTCGCGTGATGATAGAAGCGCCTAAGGAAGTAAATATCGCAAGGGGCAGGGCAATACAAAAGCGTGCGGTTAAAAGAGCCGCAAAAGCAGCAGTGAAAGCGGAGCAGCAGGAAACATAAAAGGTTAATAACCAGAGCCGTCTGTAAAAAGCAGGCGCGCCAGGAAACAGACGGCTTTGGATATTATATAAAAACTGAATAAGGAACAAAAAACAGGCGATGGGAAACGGAATTTCCCACGGCACAGCCCAGGCGCAGATTTGCGGCGGCAAAATCCGCAGAAGTAAAACTCACGGATATATCGCGGACGCGGACTGAGACTAAGCGCGACAGGCAAAACAAGGAGGTAAGATTATGGTAGTACAGCACAATTTACAGGCAATGAACTCTAACAGAATGTTAGGTATCACACAGGGTACATTATCAGGCACTACAGAGAAGCTTTCATCAGGCTATAAGATTAACCGTGCGGCAGATAACGCAGCAGGTCTTGCTATATCTGAGAAGATGAGAAAGCAGATCAGAGGACTTACTCAAGCATCTGCAAACGCTGAGGACGGCATCAGCGTAGTACAGACAGCAGAAGGCGCATTGACAGAAGTACACGACATGCTTCAGAGAATGAACGAGCTTGCAGTACAGGCAGCAAACAGCCCTAACGCAGAAAACGATCGTTCATACATTCAGGACGAGATTGACCAGCTTACACAGGAAATCGACCGTGTAGCAGAGACGACAAAGTTCAACGAGACATATCTGTTAAAGGGCGACACAAAGAATGTCAGAGCTGCACAGTGGACATATTCTTATGCTCAGGTAACGCAAGCTACAACTGCATACGCAACAATCTCTACCAGCACGACAGCTACAAAATTGAACGCTAATGTAACCTTTGCACAGAGTGATGGAACAAAGGTCACGGTTGATGACTCTAATAATCTGGCAAAAGCAATCAGGGATCAGGGACTTACAATCTCAACATCTACAGTAGGCGGTAATGTAGCGTACTCTGTTGAGCTCAACGGAAGTGACGCAAAGGCTAACTACAGTGTAGTTGCGACCTCTAATAGCAAAACATTTAGTATCGTAAATTCAAAGAATGAAGTAGTTGCTACAGTAAACGTAGAAGATAAAGCAACGGGAACTGAAATTACAGCAGGCAGGACACAGATTGTAACTGCGTATACGGCAGGAGCGGCATATGCTGCAGGCGATGTATATGAGCTCTATGACAAGGATGGCAACCGTATTTCCGCTAATAAGCTTGAGCAGTATTTCTCAACCAATGTGACGAGCGCTACGCTTGGTGCTTCTGCTGACGGCTCTGCGGATCAGATCTTTGCAAACGTAGGCGCTCCCAGAGTTTATGATGCTCTTGGAAAAGAAATCAATGCTGCGGACGTTACATCACTGATCAGAGGTATCAAGGATAGGACAGCAGACCTTAAGATGAGCTTCCACGTAGGCGCTGACGGCACAGCCAACAACAAGATTAATATCAACATCGCGGCTATGAACGCTAAGGGACTTGGTATTAACGGTCTTAGGATAGACGGATCAGACGACGCAAGAGCTACAGATGCGATTGAGACGATTTCAGCGGCAGTCGAGAAAGTATCTAGGCAGCGTTCAGCACTCGGTGCAGTACAGAACCGCTTACAGCATACGATCAACAACCTCGATAACATCGTAGAGAACACAACATCAGCAGAGTCTGCTATCCGTGATACGGATATGGCTGATGAGATGGTTAAGTACTCTAATGCCAACATCCTTTCACAGGCAGGTCAGTCAATGCTTGCACAGGCAAACCAGTCAAATCAGGGTGTACTCTCATTACTTGGCTAATCAGTATTCTGGCAGAGTTAAACGGTATGACCATAATAAAAGGGGCGGCGCAGGATTTGCGCCGTCCCTTTGTAAATTGGAGGAAAAATATGTCAAAAATTCCTATTTCAGCATGCATAATAGCAAAAAACGAAGAAAAATATCTGGAAGGCTGCCTTAAGCGGCTGAAACCTTATGGTTTTGAAATAATAGTCACAGATACAGGCTCTGATGACAATACTAAGGAAATTGCGGCGAAGTATGCTGATAAAGTGCTCGACTTTGAGTGGATTGATGATTTTAGCGCGGCGAGAAACTTTTGCGCGGAGCACGCGTCGAATAACTGGATATTTTCAATTGATTGCGACGAATATATAAATAATGCTGACGTGTCAAAAATACGTATACTGACGCAGAAATTTCCTCGCGGGTTAGGAGTAGTGGTGATAGAGAATATCGCCTTGGAGAACGGGCAGCGTCGGTATGCGAGCGATCGGGTGATAAGATTTTATAACAGGAATCATTTCCACTTCTGTAATAGAGTACACGAACAGATTATGGCAAAGAATCCGTCCATGGTAAAAATAGACAGGTTTATGCTCCCTATGGAGCTGATTCATCACGGATATGACATAGGTGCCGAGGAGATGAAAAAAAAGCAGCAGCGCAATATCAAGCTGCTGTTAAAGAGCTTGGAGAGTAATCCTGACGACCCGTATTTATATTTTCAGATGGCGCAGTCAAATTATGTCATGCAAAATTATGAAGAAGCGCTTGAATATTACAAAAAAGCGCTTTCATTTGAACCCGATACAAATTACGAGTACGTAGAACTCCTGATAATGAGTATGGCAAACGCATATATACAATTAGGCAGATTTAAGGAGGAATTGGAGCTGCTTGAATCGTATGCCGATAAGTTTAAGAGCGCTAAATTTATGTTCATACATGCTGTCGCGTTTCTTGATAATGGCGATTTTCTCAAGGCGTTGCTGCTGTTTCTGAAAACCGTTACCTTGCCCGATGCATGGCAGCTTGGTGAAAACCTTGCCGATTGCTATGGAAATATCATCCAAATCTACCGTCAAATGGGTGAAGACAAAATGGCGGATATGTTTGTTGAAAAATATGAGGCATTATTGGCAGAAAAGAAAAGAATACTCAATAGTTAAAAAATATTTTAATTTTATTCTCACTCAAAATTTCAATCTTGCTGAATGTAATCTATATTTGTGGTAATGCTGTTCATAATACTGCGTTCAAGCCAAAGATATTCATAAAATCATCAGCATATGCCTTTTGCAAGGGGATATTATGCTTGTAAGACAGGATTATGACACTCATCCGCAATATCTGCGTGTTTTCTTTATTTTCATGGGTTATTTGTTGTGACGCTATTTTCGTTTTACAAACGAAAAAAAATATTATATACTAGACAAAGATATATTAATCATTCATAGCTTTGGCACAGACATATGAATACCCCCATAAAAACAAAGAGAGGACTCCCGCCCAAATGAAAAGCTTACTCAAATATATAAAAGACTATAAAAAAGAAAGCATACTCGCACCGCTATTCAAAATGCTTGAGGCATCTTTCGAGCTTATGGTGCCCCTCGTAATGGCAGCCATAATCGACAAAGGCATAGCAAACAGCGACACCCCATATATTTTCAAAATGGGCGCAATCCTGCTTCTCTTAGCCGCTGTAGGGCTTATAAGCTCCGTTACAGCGCAGTATTTCAGCGCCAAGGCGGCGGTCGGTTTTGCGACCAATCTCAGAAACGCGCTTTTTTCACACATACAGGACCTGTCCTACACAGAGCTTGACACAATCGGCACAAATACACTCATCACGCGCATGACAAGCGACGTCAACCAGCTCCAGAATGGCGTCAACCTCACACTCCGCTTACTTCTGCGCTCTCCTTTCATAGTGTTCGGAGCTATGATAATGGCATTCACGGTAGACGTAAAAGCCGCCCTGATATTCGTAGTCACAATACCACTCCTTGCCATAGTCGTGTTCGGCATTATGATAGCAAGCATACCTCTTTACAAAAAGGTACAGTCCGCGCTCGATAAAATACTTGGCAGGACACGCGAAAATCTCTCAGGCGTCCGCGTAATCCGCGCTTTCTGCAATGAGGACAAGGAAATAGCCGCGTTTACAGAGGAAAATCAAACCCTGCTGAATTTACAGGTATTTGTGGGAAAAATCTCGGCGGCGATGAACCCCGTGACATATATAATCGTAAACATAGCCCTCGTCGTACTTCTGCATACAGGCGCCATAAGAGTTGACAACGGCATAATCACACAGGGCGAAGTAGTTGCCCTCGTAAACTATATGTCGCAGATATTAGTAGAGCTTGTCAAGCTTGCAAACCTCATAATACAGCTCACCAAGGCTCTTGCCTGCGCAAAGCGTGTCGAGGGAGTATTTGCGATAACCTCAAGCATGACAGACGATGTCCAAAAACTCACACAAAATGACACAAATGTCGCAAACCAACTTCAAAACGACATAATAAAATTTGAACACGTAGGACTTGCTTACAGCCAAAGCAGTGAGGAGGCGCTCACAAACATAGATTTTTCGATAAAAAAAGGCGAAACAGTTGGAATAATCGGTGGTACAGGCTCAGGCAAAACCTCGCTTGTAAACCTTATTCCACGCTTTTACGACGCGACATCGGGCAATGTCCTTATAAACGGGAAAAACATAAAAGAATACGACACACACGTGTTAAGACAGAAGATTGGCGTAGTCCCCCAAAAGGCAGTGCTGTTTAAAGGCACGATAAAGGAAAATCTCCTATGGGGCAATGAAAACGCCTCGCCAGACGATATCGAAAATGCTCTTAACGTCTCACAGTCAAAAGAATTTGTAGATGAAAAAGAGGGCAGGCTTGACTTTATGATAGCTCAGGGCGGCAAAAACCTTTCAGGCGGTCAGCGCCAGCGCCTTACGATAGCGCGCGCGATAGTGCGCAACCCTGATATACTGATACTCGACGACAGCGCTTCGGCATTGGACTACGCCACAGATGCAAGGCTTAGGGCGGCACTGCGCCAGATGCGTGACGACCTGACAATAATAATCGTGTCGCAGCGTACCTCATCAATACAGCATGCCGATAAAATAGTGGTAATGGACGACGGACATATCGCAGGCATCGGCACGCACGACGAATTGCTTTCAAGTAACGAGATATATCAGGAGATATATTATTCGCAATACAAAGACGGAATGCCAAAGCAAAATCAAAGCTAGGACATGTCTTGGACCGCTAAGGCGGCATGGGGGATTAAAATGCAAAAAAAAGGAATAAATGGCATTAATCAAGGCTCAGGCACGAATAAAAATATAATAAAAACCGTATTATTTCATATAGGGAAATATAAATTTTATCTGCTGTTTTCAATTATAATGGCGGCAGTATCCGTAGTATTGACATTGTACATCCCTATTTTGACAGGCAAAGCGGTAGACTGCATAGTATGTGCAGGTAATGTCAATTTTGCAGAATTATTTGAAATTCTTAAAACAATGGCGGTAATAATCCTGATAACAGCTATTGTCCAGTGGCTGATGAATACCAGCAACAACAAAATCGCCTATCAGGTTGTGCGTGACGTGCGGCAGGAGGCATTTGAAAAGCTCGAAATCCTACCGCTTCGATACATTGACAACCATTCTCACGGCGACATAGTAAGCCGCATAATAGCTGACGTAGACCAGTTTTCCGACGGCTTACTTTTGGGCTTCACTCAGCTTTTTACAGGAGTAGTCACTATAGTCGGTACATTGCTTTTTATGCTGTCAATCAATATTTCCACGACAATAGTTGTAGTAATACTGACACCATTGTCATTTTTTATAGCAGGCTTCATAGCCAAAAGAACTTTCAATATGTCAAAGCTCCAGTCAGAAACAAGAGGTGAGCAGACCGCCCTGATAAATGAGATAATAGACAATCAAAAGGTAGTAAAAGCCTTTGGGCGCGAAAACAAAGTAATTGAGCAGTTTGGTGAAATCAATGGACGGCTTCAGAGTGCGAGTGTAAAGGCGATATTTTTCTCATCACTCACCAATCCGTGCACGCGTTTCGTAAACGCCTTGGTCTATGCGGGAGTAGGCATAATGGGTGCGTTTTTTGCCATAACAGGCCGCATAAGCGTAGGGCAGCTCACCAGTTTTTTAAGCTATGCCAATCAGTACACAAAGCCTTTCAACGAAATATCGGGAGTAATTACAGAGCTTCAGACAGCGCTCGCGTGCGCAGGCAGAGTATTTGAATTTATTGAGGAAGAACCGCAAATCCCCGACAGTCCTGATGCCATCACACTGACTGACACACAAGGCATGGTGACTATGGAAAATGTTAATTTTTCATACAATCCTGAACAAAAGCTTATACAGAATTTTAACCTCGACGTCAAAAAAGGGCAGCGCATAGCGATTGTAGGACCTACAGGCTGCGGCAAAACTACGGTCATAAACCTCCTGATGCGCTTTTATGATGTAAACAGCGGCAGCATCAAAATAGACGGAACTGATATAAGGAATGTTACGCGCAAAAGTCTCCGCGGCAGTTTCGGTATGGTTCTGCAGGAAACATGGCTGCACGCAGGCACAATTCGTGAAAATATAGTAATGGGAAAACCCGATGCCACAGATGATGAGGTAATAGCTGCCGCTCGCGCCGCCCATGCACACAGCTTTATAAAGCGTCTGCCCATGGGTTATGACACAGTAATTACGGAGGATGGAGGCAGTCTTTCACAGGGACAAAAACAGCTCTTATGCATTACAAGAGTTATGCTTTGCCTACCTCCCATGCTGATACTTGACGAGGCAACCTCATCAATAGACACACGCACGGAGATAAAAATTTCCCAGGCATTTAACACAATGATGAAAGGGAGAACAAGCTTTATAGTAGCTCACAGACTTTCTACAATAAGGGAGGCTGACATCATTTTAGTCATGAAAGACGGCAACATCATAGAGCAAGGCAGTCACGACGAACTCATATCAAAAGAAAATGGTTTCTATGCAAACCTATACCAAAGCCAGTTTTAGACGTTTGCCAACCCTTGTCTAATAATATTCGTAATTACTTAATACCTATAAAAATAAAAGGAGAGTGATGAAATGATAAATAATTATCTAACCGTTTCGGATTACAGCATATTAGGTTTTTTAGGAGTAGCTTTCGCATACCTTGTCACATGCATACTGCTTGGCACAGGAATAAACAAGCTCCCACGCGACCACGGACGCGCTTACGCTCATGACGGCGTCCTTTCCGCAGGCAAGCCGCGAGGAGCGGGCTTTATATTCATTCTGGTATTCGTCGCTGCCGCACTGATATTCGGAAATCTTGAAAGAGAAATAATCATATACCTGATACTTACCGTAGCCGCAATGATGACTGGCTTTCTTGACGATTGTGCCAAGGTTTCATGGGGCGAGCTGCGCAAAGGACTTCTCGACCTTGTAATTGCCATAATGACCGCCATCACAGTAGTTAATTTCAATGGAAGTGATGTATATATAGCGCTCACGGGCGTCACAATTCATATGCATCCGCTATTGTACGGCGCACTTGCCGTCATTCTCGTCTGGGCATCTATAAACGTGACAAATTGCGCCGACGGAGTAGACGGTTTATCGGGCACACTTTCAACAATCACGCTTTCGACGATATACCTTATAATGACCTCATGGAACACGGCGACAGATTTTGCCTATCTAATTCTGTTGTTTATCGCGTGTCTGTTGGGATATCTCTGGTTTAATGCCACGCCAAGCTGCCTCATGATGGGCGATGCAGGTTCACGCGCGATAGGCTTGTTCATAGCGATAGCGATTATGAAAACGGGCAGCCCTTTCCTCTATGTGCTTGTTGCCTTTGTGCTTATGGTAGACGGCGGCATAGGGCTTATAAAAGTTGCTTTGCTTCGTTTCCTAAAAATAAAAATACTCACCAAAGTAAGAACCCCGCTCCACGACCATGTCCGCAAAAACCGCAAATGGTCAAACGCGCAGACAGTATTTAAGTTTGCGATAATCCAGATAATGATATCCGCGGCGGTAGTGTGGTTTGTGATAAGATAAAGCTTCAACTTGTGCATTACTCAGGCAAAAGTCCCTCGTATGAGTAGCGGTTTGACGCATTCCACAATATCCACTCCTCGTACCCCGCGTCATACACAGCGTTTATCTGTTCGCGTATTGCATTGCCGTCATATACAATATGACCGTTCACCCAAGTAGCCGTAAACGCCTGCAGCCAAGGGCGCACTATAGCGCGTTCTTGCAAATTTATATCCGAAAGCTCATCGCTAGAGCCGTTCAATGCGGCAAGCACTGTCCCATAGGGATAAGCGTCGGGCACATCAAAGCCAAACACTCCTGCCGCATAATGCGACGGATAAATCATAGGACTTAAAACATCCACAGTCTGTCCGAGTAATTTGTAGTTCTGACCTACCTGCTCCGTGTCAGTCCTGCTTCCTATAACAGTGCCAAATACGTCAGCGCCAATCAGTATGTCCGACTGCCTCAATTCATCAGAAGCATATTGGAGAAACTCCGTGATGACCTGTTCTTTTGTGTAGACGCTCAAATCTACGCCGTAATCTGCATTAGCAGCCCCGCTGCCTACAGGGAACCGCACATAATCAAATTGTATCTCATCAAATCCCCACTCCGCGGCTTTCTTGGCTACGTCAACTATGTATTCCCATGTCTCGCGGCAGTACGGATTGACATATGCAGTACCGTTTGCGTCTTTGACCGGCGAGCCATCCGTCTTTTTCAGCGCGTATTGCGGTACGGATGCAAGATACGCGTCCTTAAAGCACACGATGCGCGCGATAGTGTAAATGTTGTGTTCCTTAAGTTTAGTCATAAGTGCTTCGATATCCGGAATATAGCGGATGCACGCGCCAAGCTCGTCAGCCATTTCAAGTCCCGCCTCACAGGTAATAACTCCCTCATCATTTTTTATGTCGATAACCATAGTGTTAATTTCCGTTTTGTCAGCAAGCTCAATAAGACCGTCCATAGAAGCGCTTCCCGCGATAGGTCCAGTTACATAAATTCCATGCACTTTATCATGCCCTATCCTGCGATAATAAGTGGCAAAACTTTCAACCTTTTCAGCCGCGTACATATCAAATGCCCTCTGAACAGTGTTGTTAAAAGACGGCGTTATAATCATTTCCTTAGCGACAGTCGTTCTCTCGGCACTGCAGGCGCACATGACACCTATCACAATAGCCACAGCCGCAAAGAATTTCATATATTTTTTCATAAGCATATTAAAAACCTCCGCTTCTGTTATTGCTGTATTATACTACTTTCTAAGTAAAACGGCAATTAAATATGTTTCTAATGCTTCTATAACAGAACAAAAATAGAACAAATGAATTGTGATAAAATTAAGAAAAATTTAACCCTATTACCTATTAATATAAGAAGACATAAACGCAGCAACCGAAACAGGTTGAATTGTATGACAAGCTTTGCTATAATAAAAACCATCAAAACAAAAAGGAGTGTCAAAACGTGGCAAAATCAAAAGAAATTAAGACCAATGCAATGCGTATACTTGACACGCACAAAATTCCATACACAACCCACACATATGAATGTGAGGAATTTATAGATGGCATACAAATAGCGGATATGTTGGGACTTCCTCACGAAAAAGTATACAAGACGCTTGTAACTCAGGGAAGCAGCAAAAACTATTACGTCTTTGTAATACCCATAGCAGAAGAACTCGACCTAAAAAAAGCAGCAAAGTCTGTATCCGAAAAATCCGTTTCCATGCTGCATGTAAAAGACATAAACGCTGTCACAGGTTATATTCGGGGCGGCTGCACAGCCATAGGCATGAAAAAGCTATATCCTACCCGCATAGAACAAAGCGCCCAGTCTTTAGAAAAAATAATAGTAAGCGGTGGTAAAATAGGCGTACAGTTAGAGCTCTCTCCACAAGCTCTTGCAGAAGCTGCACAAGCCGAGTTTGCCGATATAATAATGCGAAGCTAAAACATATCAAAATATATCGAAAGGACAACAATAAATGCGAACCATAAACGTTACAGAAATCACAAAAAATATAAAAGAAATGTGCATAGAGGCGAACCATTATCTCACACCCGATATGGATGCCGCCTTAAAAGAAGCAACCAATACCGAGAAAAGCAATCTAGGCAGGCAAATTCTAAACCAACTTCAGGAAAACCTCAAAATAGCGGGCGAGGATACAATTCCCATTTGCCAGGACACAGGAATGGCAGTAATTTTTATGGAAATAGGACAGGATGTACACTTTGAGGGCGGCAGCCTTTCAGACGCAATAAACAAAGGGGTCAGTCAAGGCTATACCGAAGGTTATCTGCGAAAATCAGTAGTAAAGGACCCATTAATTCGTGAAAATACAAAAGATAATACGCCTGCGGTCGTTTATTACGAAATAACAGAGGGCGACAAAGTAACAATCACAGTAGCCCCTAAAGGCTTTGGCAGTGAAAATATGAGCCGCGTATTTATGCTCAAGCCCGCCGACGGCATCGAGGGTGTAAAAAACGCAGTTATTACAGCCGTAAAAGACGCAGGTCCCAATGCTTGCCCGCCAATGGTAGTAGGAGTGGGCATAGGAGGCACATTTGAAAAATGCGCACTGATGGCAAAAAAAGCCCTTACGCGTCCAGTAAATGAACACTCACAAATACCATATATAAAGGAAATGGAAGAAGAACTGCTTGACAAAATAAACCATTCAGGCATAGGCCCCGGCGGTTTGGGTGGTACCACCACAGCACTGGCTGTAAATATAAATACATATCCCACGCACATAGCGGGACTACCTGTAGCCATAAACATATGCTGTCATGTAAACCGCCATGCTGTCAGAACAATATGACATCCATAACACCAATACTAAAAGGAGAAACAAAAATGGAAAAACATATAAAAGCTCCGTTGGATAATGCGACCATATGTGACTTAAAATCAGGAGATTACGTATATATATCAGGCACAATTTACACAGCGAGAGATGCTGCCCATCTTCGCATGGATGAAGCCCTCAATAAAAACGAACAACTTCCTATATTTATAGAACAAAATATCATATATTACATGGGCCCATCTCCCGCAAGAGAAGGACGTCCCATAGGTTCGGCGGGCCCTACTACTGCAAGTCGCATGGACAAATATACGCCGAGGCTTCTTGATATGGGCTTGAAAGGAATGATAGGAAAAGGAAAGAGAAATCAGGAAGTAAAAGATGCAATTGTGAGAAACAAAGCCGTCTATTTTGCTGCTATAGGGGGTGCGGGAGCACTTCTGTCAAAATCAATAATTGCATCCGAAACCGTGGCCTATGACGACCTTGGCACAGAAGCAATCCGAAAGCTTGAAGTAAAAGACTTTCCGGTCATAGTGGTAATTGATTCTGACGGCAATGATTTATATGAAACATCTGTAAAAGAAGTATGAAAATTTTTGCGAAAAGTTTTTAGTAAGTTTTGAAAAAAGGGATTGACAATCATTTATCTGTTATGTATAATCCCATCTTTGACAGTTAAAATGCGGGGAAGCTTGATAATTCCAAGGGTTTCTCGCATTTTTTTATAGCTA
>CANQHZ010000069.1 GCA_947623805.1 uncultured Lachnospiraceae bacterium
GTGTTTAGTTTTCGTGTTTCTTAAAAGCCTTGTTTTATGCGGTGTTGCGGTGGTTGTCTATAAATACTTGCCCCGAACGGCGCAGGAAAGACTACGTTCATGCGATTGCTATGCAACATTCAGACCCCAACATCCGGAAAAATTGTATTGAACGGTAAAAACATTGCGGGACTTGGGGAAAAGTACCGTGATCTATTAGGCTACCTACCGCAGCACTTTGGGTATTATCCCGATTTTACGGCACTTGATTTTCTGTTATATGTATCTGCCTTAAAAGGATTAAGCGATAAAAGCGCAAGAAAAAAGTCAAAGGAACTTCTTGAAGCGGTGGGTTTATCTGCGGAAAGCAAACATAAAATCAAGACCTTTTCCGGCGGAATGAAACAGCGATTAGGGATTGCACAGGCAATGCTAAATGACCCTCATATTTTAATTTTAGATGAGCCGACAGCGGGACTTGACCCTAAAGAACGTGTGCGTTTTCGTAATCTGATAAGTGCCTTTGCAAAAGATCGCATTGTGATCTTATCGACCCACATCGTTTCGGACATAGAGGTTATCGCGGAAGAAATCATTATGATGAAATCGGGAGAAATTCTCCATTTTGGAAAACCGCAGGTAATTACCTCTGAAATTGACGGACTGGTATGGGAATGTTCTGTTCCGACTGATCGTGCGGAAAGGATTGCTGCAACATTCAACACGAGCAATCTAAGGAACACTGACAGGGGCGAAACGGTACTGCGGATAATTGCAGATCGTCCACCTATGGCAAATGCCGTAGAAGTACAACCCAGCTTGGAGGATTTATACTTATATTATTTCGAGGGAGATATGGAACAATGAAAAAACTGATTAAATTTGAGTTGCGAAAAATATTCGCAAAACGGCTTACACAAATTGCGATATTAGCGGTATTGCTTTTATCGGCAATCTTTGGCTTTTCAACTTATCAGAATATGTATGCCTCTGACGGAATTAGTCAATCGGGCACCGGGCGGGAGGCAGTCGAGATAGACAGGACTATCGCAGAAAACTATGCGGGAATACTGACCGATGAAAAGGTACAGCAAATGATGATAGATTTTAAGCCCACACAGGATTTGCATGGTATGAATGCAGCTTATAATTATAGCAATGCCACGCAATCGGCTTTGTTCCGCAAATTCTCGGACTTAGACGGCAACTGGAATGGTCTTAGTGTGTCCGATGTATTTGGAGATGAAGAAATTAAGATTGGTTATACATACGGTTGGCTTTTAACAAGTCAAAATTTGGTACAGATTTTTATTGTTTTATCATTAGTCATTGCCATTATGATTGCACCTGTTTTCTCTGGCGAATACGGAGGACTTGATAATATCATTTTGACAAGCAAATACGGAAAAACAAAATGCGCAACGGCAAAAATCATTGCAAGCATTTTAGCTGCACTGATTGTAACATCGGTTGTTTCGGCAATTAACTTAATATATGCTTTTGTACTGTATGGAAACGGTGGACTGGATTGTAGTATTCTCTTTGCCCCTGCGGGCTTTGTTGAGGGGTATATCCCGTTCAATATTACTTGTGGTACATTACTTAAATATCAAATCCTTTTAGCGTTTACCAGCGCCATCAGTGTTACAGGCATTACGTTGTTTCTGTCTGCTATATGTAAAAATCAAATGGTGGCATTAGTCGCTTCTGCGGCAATCTACCTTTTTCCAATCATGCTGCCTATTACTGAAACAAGCCCGCTGTTTAGCGTCATTACGCTTTTGCCCTTATATCATGCACAATTTGTTTCCCTTATGTCGGTAGATCAAATAAGCGGCAATATGCTTTATGCACTATTGGCTGTACCTGTTGCACTGGTGATTATGGGAATTGGTATTGTTATTTCCCGTAAAGTTTTTGCGAGACATCAGGTTTCTTAAATAAAACGCTTAAGAGCGCTGCCTTTTGTCTCCCAATCAAGATAATGGCTGATGCACAAAACATTTTCTGATTACTTATTGGAAGTAAGGCTTGAGCATTCAAAGAAACTACTGATAACGACGAATAAAAGCATTATGGAAATAACCGATGAAACAGGCTTTTGCAACGGTGACTATCTTTCCGCATGCTTTAAAAAACGTGAGGGCATCACCCCCACTTGCTTCAGGCGGCTTGGGAAAGGTTCTAATGGCTGACTTCTCCGCTTTTATTCTGTTAAATTTCTTTGTTCTAAAATTTTATTGTATTATTGATTTTTACAGATGCACACCGTATACTTGTATTATGGATATGCGATAATAATCGATAAAATAACACTAATAGTAGGGGGAATTTTATGTCAACATTAGAAAAAACGATCACTCTGCTTCGTGAAATGCCTGAACAATCTCTTGAAGCTTTATATGATTTTATCAGCTCGGTATGGAAAAGCCAGAGCAATAACGTCAAAAACATTGAAGCAACCTCATGCGATGCGCCTATTTCAAAAGGTATGGAAGGATTTAAAATATTACAATCCTTCGCAGGCACATTGCCCGCTGATTTCGATTATAAAAAAGAGCTGGAAGAAATGAGGACAGAAAAATATGAACGTTTTAATTGATACCAACATTATCTTAGATATACTGCAAAAACGCGAACCTTTTTACAATGCATCTAATGATGTGATATTACACTGCGCAGCAGGAGAAATAACCGGATATGTTGCATTACATTCTACTTCAAATATTTTCTATATTCTCAGGAAACATTATTCTGCTGAAAGCAGGCGCATTTTACTTATCGGATTGTTAGATTTTCTCCAAATAGCAAACGCCAATCAGCAGAGTGTCAAACGCGCATTAGCAAGAACTGAATTTTCAGATTTTGAGGATTGTCTGCAAGATGAGTGTGCTGTACAAAGTAATGCTGATTATATAATAACAAGAAATATTAATG
This sequence comes from uncultured Lachnospiraceae bacterium, assembly GCA_947623805.1. GTDB lineage: Bacteria > Bacillota > Clostridia > Lachnospirales > Lachnospiraceae > COE1. The sequence goes on from CANQHZ010000069.1 coordinate 2,917, forward strand.
ATTTTTCATTTTCAAGCGTTCCTTCCATTACTCCTACAGAATTTTTGAAAAAATATTATTCTAAATAAATTATTAGTTAATAAAAAGAACCGTGCCTTGACACATTTTTGTGCCAAGGCATCTGCCTAATTCAAAGCAATTCCTTCAACATCTTATTAACCATCGCAGAATCAGCCTTTCCCTTAATAGCCTTCATAATCTGCCCTACCAAAAAGCCGATAGTATTCTCCTTGCCGTTACGGTAATCCTCAACCTACTGCGGATTGTTGGCGATAACCTCCTCGACAGTTTTCTTTAGCGCGTCATGTAAAAAATATAAAACGGAATAAGCATCAACAAGCCTTTTTACAAAATATCCTTTGTAATATTATAATTATTTTCCTATTTTATAAACATTCTTGATTGTAAAATCGGGGCTGACAGACAACACTTCTTCAATAAAATCCGCAATACCATTTTCATCATTTGAGCCGATTACTATATCAGCCTTCTCTTTCACTTCTTTGATTGCATTGCCCATCGCAATACCTACTCCGCACAATTCCAGCATGCCGATATCTGCATAATCATCTCCAAACGCAATAATTGAGTCTGCGCCAAATCCGCATACTTGCGTGATTTTCATAATTGCATTTTCTTTGGTCACGTTCTTTTTTGTAAACTTATACCAATAACCGTCTGAAAACCGAATACAGTCACACTCAGGAAGCCTGCAAGCCAGCTCATCAGCTTTATTCTGTTCAAAAATCTCAACGCACATTTTAAGTGAACTTTCCATAAAGCTTGAAAAATCTGTATAGATACTATCTCCCCAGCTTTTATCCGCACTTTTAGGATCCACTTTATAATTCCAATAATGCGTATTTATTGTGTCTATTGTAATTTCACAGTCTTTTCCGCAAACTTTTCTTGCCATACTTATCATAGCATTTGTTTCATCTGCCGAAAATTCCGCTCTGTAAATATATTCACCGCCGTATTTTACCAGCGCACCGCCGCTTGATATTAATATATCTGGCTTCAATTCATTCAGATGTGTTAAAGAATTTTGTTCGCTTCTTGATGTTGAAACGCCTATCAATATGCCTTTTTCCCGACATTTCTTTAAGGCAGCGAGAGTTTTGTCTGATATTGTTTTGTCACTCTGTAACAATGTCCCGTCTAAATCAAATAAAAGCAGCTTACATTTTGACATATCATTTTTCCTTTCCCCTGCTGCCTTACTTTGCGGCTGCAAATCACTGCTTTTTTGCATAGTCCATAACACTTCTTGGCATACGAACTCTGTTACATCACAGCAATTCCTTCAACATCCTATTAACCATCGCAGGATCAGCCTTTCCCTTCATAGCCTTCATAGTCTGCCCTACCAAAAAGCCGATAGCCTTCTCCTTACCATTACGGTAATCCTCAACCGACTGCGGATTGTTGGCGATAACCTCCTCGACAGTTTTCTTTAGCGCACCCTCGTCGTTTACTGTCCTAAGCCCTTTCTCGTCAACATACTTTTCAGGATCAATGTCATTTTCAAACATAGCCTCAAATACTTCCTTCGCGACTGAAGAATTGATTGCCTTACTGTCCACAAGCCCTATGAGCTTTGCAAGATTTTCGGGTGAAAAGCGTATGCCCTCTGCGTCCATGTCCTGCTCCTTTAAGAGCCTCAGCGTCTCGCCCATAAGCCAGTTTGACACCTTCTTTGGCTGATTGCAGATAGCCACGGTCTCCTCGAAGATATCCGCCATATGCTTCGAGTCCGTGATAATGCCTATATCGTAGTCAGGAATGTCAAACTCCGCCTTGTACCGCACCATTTTCTCCTCTCGGAACTCTGGCAGGCTTTTCTTTACCTCATCGATCCACTCGTCGCTGATATACACAGGCACAAGGTCGGGATCGGGGAAATAGCGGTAGTCCTGCGCGTCCTCCTTTGAGCGCATCGCATATGAATATTCCTTTGTGTCGTCCCAGCGCCTAGTCTCCTGAATAACCTTTTCGCCCGCCTCCAAAAGCTCTATCTGGCGCTCGCGCTCGCCCTCTATCGCGTGCATGATAGCCTTAAATGAATTGAGGTTCTTCATCTCGGTACGCGTGCCAAATTCCTTTGCGCCTATCTCGCGCACAGAGAGGTTTACATCCGCCCGCATTGAGCCTTCGTTCAGCTTACAGTCCGACGCTCCGATATACTGCGCAATCATGCGCAGCTTTTCAAGGTACGCGATAACCTCGTCGGCGCTCCTCATATCAGGCTCGGAAACTATCTCGATAAGCGGCACTCCCGAACGGTTGTAATCAACAAGTGAACAGTCCTCCCACTCGTCATGGATAAGTTTGCCTGCATCCTCCTCCATATGGATTTCGTGAATACCTATTGATTTTCTGCCCTCGGGCGTCTCTATATCGACATGCCCGTTTCTGCAGATTGGCAGATATAGCTGGCTTATCTGATAGTTCTGCGGATTGTCGGGATAGAAATAGTTCTTTCTGTCAAATTTACAGTATTGAGTGATATCACAGTTTGTCGCAAGCCCTACGGCAAGCGCATAATTTACCACCTGCTTATTCAGCACAGGCAGAGAACCAGGCATGCCTGTACACACAGGACAGGTATGCGTATTCGGCGCTCCACCAAACTCCGTAGAGCAGCCGCAGAAAATTTTTGTCTTGGTCGCAAGCTCCACATGCACTTCAAGACCGATAACCGTTTCATATTGCTTTGCCATTATGCCCTCTCCTTTCTGCCCTGCTCATAGGCGTATGCCGCCCTTATCAGCTTTTTCTCCTGAAAACTGTCGGATATAAGCTGCATTCCTATGGGAAGCCCCTTTGCGTCCTCGCCGCACGGAACTGAAATCGCGGGAAGCCCTGCCAGATTTACGGAAATAGTATAAATGTCGCCGAGGTACATTTTCAAAGGATCGGAAAGGCTCTCGCCAAGCTTTGGCGCTGTCGTGGGTGCGATAGGTCCGAGTATCAGGTCATATTTTTTGAAAGCATCGTCAAACGCTTTCTTTATCATAGCCTTTACCTTCAAAGCCTTTAAATAATATGCGTCATAGTAGCCCGAGCTTAGCACGAACGAGCCGAGCATTATCCTACGCTTTACCTCCGCGCCAAAGCCCTCGGAACGCGTCTTTTTGTACATATTGTGAAGTCCAAGCCCCTCCGCGTCGGGCGTGCGGTAGCCGTATTTTATGCCGTCAAAGCGCTCAAGGTTTGAGCTTGCCTCCGCTGCCGCGATCGTATAATATGTCGGGATTGCGTACTCGACAAGGCTTAAATCAAACTCCTCGATTACAGCACCGTTTTCCTTCAAAACATCTGCCGCCGCAAGCACAGCCGTCCTTACTTCGTCATCCAAGCCTTCGCCAAAATAGTCGCGCGGTATGCCGATGCGCATTCCCTTTACGTCATCTACAAGAGCAGACGTAAAATCCGTGTCGCCGCGCTCTACGGAAGTCGAGTCCTTTGTGTCGTGTGACGTGATTGCTTCCAAGACTGCCGCACAGTCGGCTACATTTTTAGCCAGGGGGCCTATCTGGTCAAGCGACGAACCATAGGCAATCAACCCATAGCGCGAAACAGTGCCGTATGTCGGTTTCATGCCCACTACGCCGCAAAAGCCCGCGGGCTGCCTTATCGAACCGCCCGTATCTGAGCCAAGCGCGAAGAAACATTCCTCCGCCGCCACTGCCGCCGCAGAGCCGCCTGACGAACCGCCGGGGACATACTGCGTATTGCGCGGGTTTCTTGTCACACCGAATGCGGAAGTCTCAGTGGTAGAGCCCATAGCAAATTCGTCCATATTTGTCTTACCGATAACGACAGCGCCCGCTTTTTCAAGGTTTAAAACTGCCTCCGCCGTGTATGTCGGCACAAAATTTCCAAGTATTTTTGATGAACAGGTGGTGAGCATCCCCGCCGTACACATATTGTCCTTTATGGCAGCAGGCACTCCTGCAAGCGCGCCTGTAAGCTCTCCCTGCTCGATTTTCTTCTGCGTTTGAGTTGCCTTTTCAAGCGCACGCTCTCTGTCCACAGTGACATAGGCGTTTATCTCTTTTTCCTTTTTGCCTATGCTTTCCAGTACAGCCTCCATCGCCTCGACAGCCGTGGTCTTTCCTGCCTTTATCGCTGCCCCAAGCTCCACGGCGCTGTATGATAAAATATTTTCCATTTTTTTACACCCCTTGCCCGTTTCAGCGGACATTTAAAATCAATTAATAAAAATTTAATCAAACGTCTTAGGCACCATAAACATATCGTCCTTCTGCGCAGGCGCATTTTTCAGAATGTTTTCCCTGTCGTCGCCGTTTGTCACAATGTCCTCGCGGAAAACATTCTGCACTGAAAATACGTGCGACATCGGCTCGATTCCCGTCGTGTCAAGCTCATTAAGCTTATCGATATAATCAAGCATGCTGCCCATGTCCTTTTTCGCCTGCTCCTTCTCCTCATCAGAAAGCTCTAGCTTTGCAAGAATACCTACGTAATCAATCGTTTCGTCTGAAATTATATTGTTCATAAATCAGCCTCTCCTATATCTTCTCCCGCTAATCGCGGACTTTTATATGCACTTCCCTAAGCTGCTGCTCCGTCACGTCGTTTGGCGCGCCGCACATCAAATCCTGCGCTGAACCGCTCATCGGGAAAGCGATAACCTCGCGGATATTTTCCTCATTTTTAAGAAGCATCAGCATTCTGTCTACGCCCGGCGCCATTCCTGCGTGAGGCGGCGCTCCAAACTGGAATGCCTGATAGAGTGCGCCGAATTTTGCCTTCAGCGTCTCCTCATCATATCCTGCTATCTCGAACGCCTTTACCATTATGTCTATATCGTGGTTTCTCACAGCGCCGCTCGAAAGCTCCACGCCGTTGCACACAATGTCGTACTGGTACGCAAGTATGTCAAGCGGATCCTTGTTCATCAGCGCTTCAAGCCCGCCCTGCGGCATTGAAAACGGATTGTGCGTGAAGCCAATCTGCTTTGTATCGGGATCAAGCTCAAACATCGGGAAGTCATTCACATAGCAGAAGCGGTACGCGTTCTTTTCGCAAAGGTCAAGCTTATTGCCAAGCTCTATCCTTATCTGTCCCGCATAGTAGTTTGCGCGCTCCTCCTTGTCAGCGATAAAGAAAATCGTGTCGCCCGCCTCAAGTCCTGCAATCGCGGCAAGCTCGGGCTTTAACTCGTCAGGTATAAACTTGTCGATAGGTCCTTTGTACGACATATCCTCCGCCACTTCAAGATATCCAAGCCCGCCCATTCCAAGCGACGTGGCAAAGCTGAGCAGCTTTTCATGGAAGCCCTTTGACATCTCGGCATGTACTTTAATAGCACGTACTGTTCGCTTGATAAACGGCTTAAATGTGCATTTCTGGAAAAATTCCGTCACGTCTATTATCCTGAGCGGATTTCTCAGATCGGGCTTATCAGTGCCGAACTCGAGCATCGCCTGTTTATAGCTGTAAATCGGGTATGGCGCTTTCGTCACTTCAAAGCCCTCGGGCGCAAACTTTTCAAATGTCGCGGAAAGCACTTCCTCGCCCGCCTTAAACACGTCCTCCTGTGTCGCAAAGCTCATCTCAAAGTCAAGCTGGTAAAATTCACCAGGCGAACGGTCAGCTCGCGCGTCCTCGTCCCTAAAGCATGGGGCAATCTGGAAATACTTGTCAAAGCCCGATACCATCAAAAGCTGCTTATACTGCTGCGGCGCTTGTGGGAGCGCATAAAATTTGCCCTTGTATTTTCGTGACGGCACGATATAGTCGCGCGCGCCTTCTGGCGACGACGCACACAAAATCGGCGTCTGGATTTCCAAAAAGCCCATTTCCGTCATCTTCTGGCGCAGGAAGCTTATCACCTGCGAGCGGAAGATTACGTTGTCGCGCACCTTTGCATTTCTCAAATCCAAATAGCGGTATTTTAATCGGATATCCTCCCTTGTCTCCTTTGAGGTCATTACCTCAAACGGAAGCTGATGGTACACTTTGCCGAGCACTGTTACCTTTTTTGCCTCAAGCTCAATTGTGCCTGTGGGTATCTTGGGATTGTATGTCTCCTCGTCACGCTTTTCTACAGATCCTTCGATGGAAACGCACATTTCCTTGGTGATGCCTTTTAAAAGCGACGTGTCGCGCATAACCACCTGTAAAACTCCGTACATATCGCGCAGGTCAATGAACGACACTCCGCCGTGGTCGCGGATATTTTCCACCCAGCCCGCCACCTGCAGCGTCTGCCCGATATGCTGTTCGCCGATTTCCTTCATTGTAATGTCTCTGTACATATTGATACCTCCGTTCCTGATGTGCGTGTCCGCACATAAAAAAGTCCCGAAATACAAAATGTATTTCGGGACGGATATTTTGACAATCTCAATTACCCGCGGTACCACCCGCATTGATAAATCAACATTTACGTTGATTTTATCCTCTCTTACGCTTAACGCGCGCCGACGTATTACCCTAGTAAGCTTTTGTCCCGCCTTTCGGATAATCTGCTCCAAAGTGTTCCCTTTGTTATCTCCCGCTGACAGCGCTCTCAGCCGGTGACGCCGTCTTCCTGTCGCTTTCCTTAACAAGAGTCTTTTTCATAGCATTTGGAAGTCTGTTTCATTTTATTCCGAGTCTTAATCTTAGTATATGGAAATTTAACTTTTTTTATAATAGCACAAGGGATTTTGAATTTCAAGTATTTTTTTGCAATGTTTACTCATTACAATTATGCTCCAATAATCTCTAATAACTTCTTCGGTGTTATCGCCTTAACTTTAGAATATTGAAAATCCTCTACATTTCTCGTAACAATATAATCCGCAAAAATCTCATCGGCACACTTATCCTGTAAACAGTCTTCAAAATCAGAAAACTCATTATCTTCTATTGCTTCACAAACTTTTTCGTGGCCTGCGCCTGTCACCTTTAATACCAGACACAATTTTTTTAGCATTTCCCGTCTGTCGGCTTCAGAATAACCTTTTCTCAATATATAAAAAATATTAGGCAAACTGTGAAAGGCAATATATCCTTGGAGCTGTTCATCTGCACAAGCCTGCATCACATTTCTGGAATCACCATAGTATGGCTGCCACATAGTCAAAAAATCCAATGCCACATTAGTATCAATCAATATAACCATATTTTTCATCCCTTGCTTCGGCTAATTCCTTGTCATAATCTAATTCATACGACACGGGTATAAGCATTTTTTCCAATTCTAAAAACGCTTTCATCTTAGGCGTTAGTACCATTTCGTCTCCAACGCCTTGCTCAGCGCCTGATGTTTTTGCTCTCAAAGTGCGGATATACTGAATAATAGATGGCATTTGTTCCTCTGGAAGCTGCTCCACTAATTGAATTGCTTCGAGTTTTAATGCTGTCATTATTTTCCATTGTCTCCCTTCACTATTTTTAATGCTTCTTTGGATTTATTATATACCAAAAAAGCAATATGCTCAATCCATTTCTTGATATAATCTTATTTTTACTTCAATCAAAACTTTATGCTTCCAGTCTCTATCTTTCAACGGATGCCACATTTACAATCGTAGTTTCAGGATTCACGCTATATACAAATTTGACATTATCTATAAGCTCCCCGCTCCTGTAAACGGCTATTTTCATGCAGTTATTTTCACTGCTGTTTCCTTCAAAAATCTTACGCTCGTTCAGCATAATATCATAATATCCATTCCTCTCTCCAGAAATATAAATGCGCCCAAGCTCCGTATCCGCACTTCCTCCTGAAGCCTTAAAGTCATTAAACACCCACGCTTTTTCCCCGCCATTTTTTATCAGAATGATGTCAGTATTATCTCCAAGCTCGTCCGTGTTTACGCCCATATTCCTGAACAGGTTCAGCATAAGCTGATTTTTGAAGATGTCCTTATTGCGTACTTCTATAATTACATTAACTTTATCGCCTGACAGCAGCATCGGATAATTAACTATCGAACTTTGCGCTTTGATATTGCTGTCCTTCATTGCCTCATATTCGCTGTAATCCGTATTCCAAAATTCATAGTCTGCATTGCTTCGTTTATCCTCTATGCCATAATGCTCTGTAATGTACTGTCCCAAATATTTAGTAACCTTCCGCGCACCCGAAGGATTGAGATGTGAATTGGCATCAAAGCAGTCAACTCCATAATTTACGATATCCAAATCCAAAAAATTAATATAATCCACGCCGTATTTTTCCGCTATATCATATACCCTGTTTGCCTCCATCTGCTGCCCTTCTCCTGCGGGAAACGGCAAATATGTAAGCAAAACCTCAATATTTCTCTTTTGACAGTCCTCTATCATTCTGAAGAGGTATTCCTCTCCTACAGTACCGCCTTCAATCTTCTTTTCGCGCGGGATTTTATTAAAGCCTGCCTGTACGAGATTTATCCTTGACTCAGCGCCTTTTTCTTTTTGGGGCACTGGATTAAAATCCGACTCCTTGACCTCGTTCCACCTTGAATGATACGCTGAATAGTCCCACAGCAGGCCTATTTTAGTCCTAGGCTCATCACTCTCTCTTGCCTTACCATTGTCAATCGCCTCCTGCAGAACTGGATCGTCAAGCAAGTCCCATACTGCGCGCACCTTAGTCACACTAAGAGGAAAAGCGTCAAGGGACAAGTGCATATATGAAAAAATATCCGAGCATTTCCAAGCGCCAGAAAGTGTCAGACAGTCAATCACCATGAGTTTCGGCTTCGTATAATCAAGCGCATTTTCCATAACCCAATACGTAGTGGCAAATTGGTTGCTATGCCCGCCAAAATTGTAGGACACTATGCCGTAGTCTTTCCAAAGCTCCATAGGATATACCGCGTTTATGACATGGCTTGTACCCATAAATAATACGTCAAACTCCTCATCCTGATCAAAAAAATCCTGATATTTTAAGTCGCTGTCCTTTCTTTCCAATAAGTCTGTCATGTACCCAAGCATTGAAACAGTTACGGCTGCTGCAATCACACAGCTGATTATTTTCTTTAATTTTTCCCACATATTTTTGTCCGCCTCTCTAAAATTGGAAGTATATAAAGTTTGCCGCATTATAACTCGCGCCCCAAATCCCAAACGTCAAAATAAACGTCACCGCTGCCGCGACAAATATCCACCTGAACCAATAATCCTGCCGGATAATTACATCCCTCAGCCTTATGTTCCTGCATTTGCACAAATCCGCAAACGCAAGAACCGCAATGCTTATAATCATCAGGTGAAAATTTTTGATATCCAGTCCGCATTTATACAGAGAGCCGTCAAAAAGAATCCATGGATTTCTTACCGTAAAGATTGATTTTATAATCATAATCGCATCTGATATTCCCGATGCCCTGAAAAATATCCATGAAAAATCAATCAACGCAAACGTCACAAAAATCTTTGCCAGCCTATGCCCTATTGAATCCCTATTGAGCTTTAAAACAGAAACTGCCTTGTCCCTGACAGGCTGCAGCATCTCGCCTATAACCTGGTATAATCCATTTATTCCGCCCCATGCTATATAAGAGAAATCTGCGCCATGCCATAAACCGCTCACCAAAAAAACTATTATTTTATTCAAATACTTGCGAATACGCCTGTAATTTTGCCCCCCCCCACTATGGTTATAAATATGTTCCTATATTGCTCTATCATTCCCACTTTTGTATCATAATTGGCTTTTATTTCGTCTGTGTCACCCACTTTGTCATATTTTGCTATATTTGAACAATTCCCTCCCAGCGGAATGTATAAATAATCCCTAAACCATGAGGTCAATGAAATATGCCAGTTACGCCAAAACTGTGATACCGCAGCCGAGAAATAAGGCGCATTAAAATTTTCCATAAGATTTATGCCAAGCACTTTAGCCGCGCCTACAGCTATGCTCGAATATCCGTAAAAATCACAGTAAATCTGCACCGCAAACAGCATTGTCGCAATAATCAAATACCACCCTGCATACGTAGCATAGTCATTATATACCGTATCAACAAAAACAGCTGTCCTGTCTGCAATTACCACCTTTAAAAAATATCCCCACAGCATTAAAAGCAAGCCTTCCCTAAAATTTTCAAAACAGAATTTTTTAGGGACATTCAGCTGCTTTAACAGATTTTTGGAACGCTCAATTGGACCTGCTACCAGCTGTGGAAAAAACGATACAAAAAGGGCATATCGGATAAAATTTTTTTCCGCATAAATCTCGTTTCTATACACGTCCATAGTATAACTCAGCGCCTGAAACGTGTAAAAGGAAATTCCAACTGGCAGTACAATATCAAATACAGGGGCATCTATGTATATGTATAAAGCCCTTGACAAGAAACCAGACAGAGCCTGAAGTGCAAAATTGGTGTACTTAAAGAAAAATAATACCGCTAAATTTAAAATAAAGCTTCCCGCCACTATTGCGTTTAAAATTTTCTTTTTATCCTTTTCGTCTGCTTCAATATGCTTTGCCTTTTCAAGCATCAGACCGCTGCAAAATGTCACTACAGTCGAGAAAAGCAGCAGCAGCGCATATTTTGCATTCCAGCACATATAAAAATAATAGCTCGCAATCAAAAGCCAAAGCTGTTTGAACTTTTTAGGCAAAATAAAATATACGCAGATTACTATTGGAAAGAAAATCAAAAATTCAATAGAATTAAACAGCATATGTACTCCTTCTTTCTTATCCTTTTTCACCATATTGGTCATTATTAGTGCACGGTTTTTATTATAGCAAATAGCATTTTTATTGTAAAGTGCTATTATTTTTATCGTTTTAAAATCTCTGCACTATTAAAACATTCAATTTCCATATACTCGGGTGAAACCGACTCGGTTTTATCCGAGTATAGTTTGACTTATGTGATTGCCCTGATATAATCAGTTTAATAAGGCAAAATTCCAAAAAGAGCCTGTCACATCTCAAATGATTGAGGATGAAATCAGACAGGTAAATGACACCGGACTTAACTGCTATAAATATGGATTTTTCAGCCGTTCAGATTTTAACGCTGATATAGACGAAAGACTTATTTTTATCACCCTTGAAAATCTTTATGACGAGAAAGCCATGTCCCATTCTCGCAGAAAGAGGTCATCCGTATGACTTCCCTATCCTTTAGTCTCTTATAGGTGTCGGTGTATTCGTAGAGCTGCCAGATTTCTTTCATACATCTGCGTCGGCAAGCCCCACCAGATGTTCGATACACCAGGACACAATATGGTCAGTTCCCTCAATGTATCGTTCTTTCTTTTTGAAATACCGAGTGCCGCTGCAATGGCGGCTCCCACGCTCGCTTTTTCACAGATAATCAGTTTCATGTAAACTACCTATTGAGAAAATAAAATCAATGGTTTATAATGGTATAGAAATTTGAAAAGGAATGATAAGTTATGAAATCACAGCTATATTTATGGAATCCGTTACGTCAAAAATATATAAATGACCTTTCCTTAATCAAAAATATGTTCATTGAACGCATCCAGCCGATTTTTTCAAATGCTGAACAGGAAGCCGAAAATTATAAAAATGAATTGTGGGAAAGCATCATGCAACAGCCAGCTAATTCAGATGGTGAAACAATAGCCCCAGCTGATTATGTGGACTCTGTTCAAGAGCAGTCTTTTAAACACTACGAAATATTGTCGCTTATGTGTTATCGCAATATCAGCATGTGGATTTGCTGTTTGTGTCAAGTATGGGAACAACAGCTATATTCTTTTGTCCTGCATGAAGCCAAATTAGAAGGATTAAAATATGATGACTCTGACATTAAGCGTGGTTTTGCATTTACAAAAGAGGTTTTCGAGTGGCATCAACAGCCATTTGAAAATTTAATATCATGGTCCAAAATAAAAGAACTGCGTTTACTGGTCAATGTGATCAAACATGCAGAGGGCGATTCAGAGAAAAAATTGCGCAAACTGCGCCCTGACTATTTTCACCAGCAAATCGGCTCCACTGATTACGATTTAATGGAGATGTACCACACTACTTTGCTTGAAACCACTCTTTTCATCCAGGAAAGTGATTTCATTGACTATTTCAATTCCTTAGTACAATTTGGGGATGAACTGCCTGAGCGAATGTACACTGAAAATTAAGCTTTCTTCTCGCTTAGTTTTCGGATGCAGATTCCCACACAAGGCTCCGCCCCTCCGATTTCTGTACCATCATCCTTTCAAACGGGCTGTCGGTGAACCAGCTCATTCCATGTCTCCCCGATTTCTTTGTTGATCTGCGCCAGCCCTGCAAGGGTGTAGTCCATTTTTCTTTCTCCTTTATATCCACTTTATATTTTGTGCTGACCATTGTTCAGCAAATCCTTTACTTCCAATTGCCGCCGTAAAAGGCTTCATGAGAAAAGTTTGTATCATTCTCAGCACAGTACCGTAATCATCGGTTTTTGTATCGATCTTTCGGCAAAACGCTTTCCATTTTTTTTGCATTGCCTCGTTATCGTCAAAAGTCATAACCTATTCAAACTGCTCTATAGTAAAGACGTGTCTACGATTTTCAAAGGTCTTTCTTAATGCTTCTGTAAGCGTTGTTCCATCAAAGTTAAACTTATTCGCAAGATAATAAATGTCGTAGTAGTCTTTCATCCTGCTGGAAAACTCCATAAGACTAAGAATAGCATCAATTTTTTCGGCAATCGTTGTTTCAAGGGAATAGGTATTTATCGTTGGTGCAATAAAATTCTCAAGCTGAGTAGGAATTTTTCGCTTTTCCTGTTTTGGGACAATGACATCGCCTACGCCAAAGTCAATATTAAACGGTGTTTTTGTGTTCTTGATCCGTGCTACAAGGGAAGCACCAATACCAGCATATTTCTTTGCTATGGCGATTGGAGCAATATTCTTAATTTCAAAAGTAATAAAATCATTACCAGTAGGAGTGCTGATAATTTCCTCCAACACAAGCTTCAACTGTTCAAGTGTATTGGGTACTTTCCTAAGAAGAAAATCTACGTCCACTGTTACACGGCTATCAAAATTGGTAATGGAATAAATGAACAGCCCGCCTTTTAACACAAGATTCTCCGCATATTTGGATTTTTCCAAACGTCGCAGAAATTCCTCTTGGCAAAAGAGTTGCAGACAAAGCTGATAACTTCTCCCACTTTCGTCAGCCTTATTTTTCAGTCGTGCAAGCACGGATGCAGCAATATCAGCCATTAAGCAGCACCTCCATCAAATTCATAACCTTTGTATATAGCTTCATCTCTTTTGCATATTTAGAAAGGTTTGCAAGATTTTTATTTTCATCTGCAGCATAAGCGTTGACTGCTTTATTAAAAGTTTCGCTATCAAGTTTTGTGCGGTACTTAAAGCAATCACATATTGTACGTTCACGGTCATATACAGGGAGCATTACACCGTTGAAGTTTTCAATCGTCTTCCCTATTAAAAAATTTTCCTTTTGAATATAATAGGCTCTGACTTGAAATTCCCCAATATTTCCGACTGCCCGGGACGCCGTTCTCGGTACGGCAACAGACCAAGCACGGGGCGCAAAATCACTGTATCCGTAATGAAACAGTGCGGACTCCACGCAAACGATTCCCTGCGGCAGCAGTTCGCGGAGCAACTGTTCCTCTGTTATTTGATCGTTGCCCGGCAATTGGTACACCCCACGCCGAACACGTTCGAGAAAACCTTCCTTGCACAGCGCCGCCACATCATATTTTTTTATGCCTGCCGCAACAAAGTCGGCAGTTTTAGCAATTCCGCCGTTGCCTTTGAGCACAGTTTTTGCAATCACCTTTTGATTCAAGCGTTCACCAACTTTCCGCACGCTGTTTTGCGTTCTTGTGTGCATTTATTGTAACACAGAAAGATTTCTCTTGCAATAGCTAAGTGCATAGTCCTCGGCTTTCGGTAACTGACGTATGACTTCGAAAAAGAACAGGTCTTAGATACCTGTCAACTGTTTTGTCTGTTCCTTTGCTTTGGTTACAGTCGAGAAAAGCAGCAACGCATATTTTGCATCCAATTTCCATTTACTCGGGCAAAACCGACTCGGTTTTATCCGAGTAATATTTGACTTATGTGATTTCCCCTGATATAATCAATTTAACAAGACAAAATCTATCCTATATTAAACTGCATTTGTAAAACAGGGGCATTTATATGAAATTTATCGGAAGAAACAAAGAAATAAACAGCCTTAAACGCTTTTTGAACCACACCAGTCAGATGACCGCCCTTATCTACGGACGCAGGCGCGTTGGCAAAAGTGAGCTGATAAAGCAGACATTAAGGGAAACCGATACACGCAGCATTTATTATGAATGTAAGCAGACCACGGAATTAAACAATGCCGAAAGCTTATCCGCGCTGATTTCAGAAACATTCAATCTGCCAAAGCTGGGATTTAAAAATATTGAGGAAACCATAGACTTTTTGTTCCAAAAGGCGCAGCGCGAAAAGCTAATCCTTGTGTTGGATGAATACCCCTATCTGCGTGATGCGGTAATCGGCATGGACAGCATATTTCAGTCGCTGATTGATAAATATAATGACATTTCTTCAATGAAACTGATTTTATGCGGCTCATTTGTTGACGTAATGCGTTCGCTCCTGCTCAATGAAAATCCTCTTTATGGGCGCGTGAATCTTACTATCAGCCTAAAGCCTATGGATTATTATGAGTCTGCTTTATTTTATCCCGAATTTTCTAATGCGGATAAAGTCAGGCTGTACAGCGTATTTGGCGGGATTCCTTATTTTAACAGGCTGATTGACGGGGCTTTGACAGTCCGCGAAAACATTACCGAGCTGATTGCCTCCCCCGGAGCACGTCTTGAAAACGAGGTTTTCATGTATTTGAAATCGGAAATATCCAAGATTACAAACGCAAACGAGGTATTTGAAGCCTTAGCCCGCGGTTTTTCCAGATACAGCGACATTCTTTCGCAGTCACATGTATCCAGCGCACCGGCTATGGTTGATATACTGGATAAGCTAGTCCGCATGGAAATAGTCGAAAGGCAGTCTCCAATCAATGACGAGGGCAATCGGCGCAAGGCAGGATATTACATTATTGATAACCTGTCTCTGTTTTACTACAGATATATTTTTCGGTATCTGTCACAGCTTAATGTGATGAACCCCGATATATTTTATGACCGTTATATTAAAGAAGATTTTGAGGCACAATATGTTCCGCATATGTTTGAAACGATATGCAGGCAATATTTAATCCGCCGAAACCGAGAAAGACTTACTGAAATGCCATTTGAAAAAATCGGGAAATATTATTATGATGATCCTGTTCATAGAAAAAACGGCGAATTTGATATTGTAACGCTTGATCCGAACGGTTATATTTTTTATAAGGCAAAATTCCAAAAAGAGCCTGTCACATCTCAAATGATTGAGGATGAAATCAGACAGGTAAATGACACCGGACTTAACTGCTACAAATATGGATTTTTCAGCCGCTCAGGTTTTAACGCTGATATAGACGAAAGACTTATTTTTATCACCCTTGAAAATCTTTATGGCGAGAAAGTCATGCCCCGTTCTCGTGGAAAGAGGTCATCCGTATGACTTCCCTATCCTTTAAGCTCTTATAGGTGTCGGCGTATTCGTAGAGCTGCCGGATTTCTTTCATGTGTTCAGTCTGCGCGAAAACTTGTTGACCCATTATATTATATTTCTTTGACATACAACCGGTCTGTTCCGCCGCCATAATTGATAATATCCCTGAGATAACGATATCCATACTTTTCATATAAACCTATATGTATTGATGGGATATATGTTTTATCAAATCCAATTGCCTTTGCATACTCGTTTGCAAAGGCAATTAGTTTTTCGCTAATTCTATGTCCACGATAATCTTCCGATACAAAAACA
>CANQHZ010000070.1 GCA_947623805.1 uncultured Lachnospiraceae bacterium
GCGCACTGCGACGCCATGAGCTTTGAACTGTTCAGGGCCGGCAGGCCTGTGATCGTCAACTGCGGGACATATGCGTACCAGTGTGATGAACGCACCTTTTTCAGAAGCACCGCCGCGCACAATACCGTGCAGGTCGAGGGTGTGGAGCAGTCGGAGTGCTGGGGCGCGTTTCGGATGGGGAGAAGGAGCAGGACGCAAGTGAAAGCAATTGGAGAAGATTTTATTGAAATGGAAATGACCGATCAAAAGAATCACACGATCGCTCGAAAAATAACTTGGAAGAATTCCATTTCCGTTTCCGATGCTACGGAAAGCGGGACACTGACAGCGCATTTTCATTTTCTCAAGAATGTGGATGGCTTTGAAATCGTAACGAACGCAACGCAAGTAACGAAAGCGTGTCCTTATTCCGAGGTGTTCGGAAAGAGTGAAATCGCAAGAGAGACCATATTCTCCGGTCGAAACAGAATGGACGTACAGATCAAGCTGCAGGGGTGAAGCAACAAAGTGTCTTTGATTTATACAGTGAAACAGAACTACGAGAAACTTCCTGCAAGTCTTTTGAAAATCGCGGGGGCATTATACTATCGTCTTCCATTGGAAAAGAGATATGGAAGCGACTTTAATAAAACGACCGAGCTTTTGAAAAGCACGGAATACCTATCCAAAGAGGAAATTGACACCCTGGTCAACGAAAGATTTTTATACATCGTTCAATATGCCGCTGCCCATGTGCCGTACTATAGAGAAAAATATGCAGAGTACGGTGTCAACATGGACTCTATCCATGATGTCCGAGATGTTGTGAAGTTGCCTACGATTGATAAAGAAGAACTCCGATCTCACCGAGATCAATTTATATCAGATGAATATAGGCCGGATGATTTAATGTATATCACAACGTCGGGATCTACCGGAAACCCTGTCGGATTTTATCAAAAAAAATCAATGGTGATGACCGAGTGGGCGTATGTCATGCACATCTGGTCGCGTGTGGGCTGTAAGCCAGACAGCAGTAGGCTCGTCCTTCGTGGCAAGAAAATCAAAGCAGGCGGCAATAATCCGCATCTTTTCTACGACCCGCTTCGCAGGGAACTAAGCTGCGATGTGTTTAACATGACGGAAGAAAATTTGGAGAATTATTGCGTTGTCATTGAGAAATACAAGCCGGAATTTGTTCATGGCTATATGTCTGCGATCGTGATGCTCGCAAAATATGTAGAGACGCGCAGCGGAGGGCTGAAACACCAATTTAAGGGGATCTTGGCCGTCAGCGAAAATATATTGCAGGAGCAAAGAGAGTACGTCGAAAAGGTATTTGGAACGCGGGTATTCTCGTTCTATGGCCATTCCGAACGACTGGTAATGGCCGGAGAATGCGAGAAATCCTCAATGTACCATGTTGAGCCGTTATATGGCTATTGCGAGTTACTTGACCGAAACGGAAACCCGGCAATGGAAGGCGATATTACGGGAACCGGCTTTTTGAATGACGCGATGCCTTTGATCCGGTACCGTACCGGAGATCTTGCTTCTTGGAGCGAGAAAGAAGACTGCAAATGCGGGAGACACTCCCTCCGGCTTGCTGGCGTGCAGGGCAGATGGAATCAAGATATGCTTGTGAACAAGGAAGGTGCCCTAGTCTCGCTAGCGGCACTGAACATACACAGCGACGAGTTCGATCATCTTGTACGGTATAAGCTTATACAAAGCGAACCGGGCGTTGTCCGCATGGAGATACAACCGGCAGACAGTTTTACGAATCAAGATGCACAGAGGATCAAGAAACTTCTTGAGCAAAAAACCGGCGGAAAGATGCAGTTTAACATTTACACTGTAAGGAGCATTCCAATCATGCACAATGGAAAATACCGTATCGTGGAACAAAAGATACCTGACATAATGAAAATCGGGGGGGGGAGTAAGCTGTAAGCTTATTCTCTATGCAGCTTGGTTCCCTGTAAGAAGGGAGTGGGCTGCATGAACCTGATGACCGTCTATGACCGCCTGCCGGTTTTCTTTCAGAATGCGGCTGTTTCAGCTGAGGGCTGGCGCATTCAAAAAACACGGTACGGCAAAGAATTTGACGTGGCATATAAAGAGTTTATGGAGCGCAATACTTGGAGCTATGCGCAGAAATGCGCCTACCGGGATAAAATGCTGCAAAAAATGGTGGAGCATTGCTATAAGACTGTACCCTACTACCACAGGCTCTTTGATGAATTAAAAATAGACTACCGCGCGATCCGGACGCTCGACGACCTGCAGATGCTGCCGATTCTCGACAAGAAAACGGTGAAGGAACATTTTGACGATTTTATTTCGATGGAATACCGCAAGCAGGATATGCTCATCCAGCATACTAGCGGCAGCACCGGTGCCGGTTTTGTATTCTATATGACGAAAGAGGCTTATGCGGCCGAATGGGCGCACGTGTGGCGGGGGAATCACAATATCGGTTTGGAGCGCGGGACATGGTGCGGGTATTTTGCAGGCAGGACTATTGTTCCCAAAGCGCAGAACAGGCCGCCGTATTTCCGGATCAATAAGCCCGGCAGACAGATCATGTTCAGCGCCTACCATATGCGGCCGGAGGTGCTCTCTGAATATGTTGACGTGCTTAACGCATACAGGCCGCCGTGGATACACGCTTATCCGTCCTCACTGATCCCGCTGGCAAATTACATCATAGATGAGAAGAAGGTTCTGCGTTATAGACCGTCAGTCATCACCTTGGCCAGCGAAAACGTGCATGAATGGCAGGAAAGGCTGATTAAGCAGGCGTTTGGTGTGCTGCCGATTCAAAACTACGCGCAGACAGAAGCCGTGGCGACCTTCCGGCAGCGGTGTGATCGAAGAATTATTGTGGATGAGGATTTCTCGGCGGTTGAGTTCCTGCCGGTCGAAAACTCCGATTCCTGCAGGATCATCGGCACGACATTGAGTAATTACGGTATGCCCTTCCTGCGTTATGACACCAAGGATTTTGCGACATATGAAGAAAACGAATATGGACGGCAAATTCTTAGCCTTGACGGACGGCAGGAAGATGTGGTGAAAATAAAAGATGGCAGTGTGCTTGGACGGCTGGATCATCTCTTTAAAGATCAAGTCGGTGTAGCGGAAGCGCAGCTCGTGCAGAAAAGCGTAGACGAGCTTGAGGTACACATCGTGAAAGCCAAAGGCTATTCCGAGACGGACGAAAAGCGTCTGCAGGAGGTTTTGGATGCGTATTTGGGCGGCAAGATCGGGTATAAGATCTTCTATGACGAGTGCCTCCAAAGGGGAAAGAACGGAAAGCTGCGGTTTGTTATATCGGAGATTTCATGATAATCAACGTGGATACTTAATAAGTGATGGAGGTGCGCGCGCATGATCGTTCTTGGAGATTTTGCTGCAACACACTATGTTGATTTCAGTGAGTTAAAGATGGCACTACCAAATGACATCACCGTTGTAAACTTGGAAGGCGCGATTGCGGATCAGGAGCCCAATATGTTACTCCATAAATCTATTGTATTTAACACAAAGGAATCCATAGCTTCCTTAAAGGACCTGAATACAAAGCTTGTAACGGCGGCAAACAATCATTTCTTTGATTTGGGAAATAAGGTGAATTTTAGTCAGGAATGTTTGCGCCAAAATGGCATCCGAATGGTTGGAGCCGGAGAGCATTTAGCCGAAGCGAATCAGGGCGTCTTCCTGACAGAAAATGGAACAGAATATATAATTTTATCATTTTGCTGGCATGTGACCGGCGGAAGAAATGCTAGAGTACATCGTCCTGGCGTGGCTCCGGCTGAGAAGAATAATGTAAAAGCTTGCATATATCAGGCCAAAAAGGATCATCCCAAAGCGCAGATCGTTCTGATTATGCACTGGGGTATCGAATTAGAAGTCTATCCTGAGCCAATGCATATTGAACTCGCACATTATGCTATTGATTGTGGCGCGGATATAATCATCGGTCATCATCCGCACTGCACGCAGCCGATAGAAAAATATAAAGGCAAGTTTATCTTTTATAGCATAGGGAATCTCTACATCGAGGAAAATACGTATTTTGGCGGACGCTTGGATTATCCCGTGTATGCCCATGAGTCCTTTGCTGTTAGACTGTCGGATGGGGAATTAACGGTGTATTGTCTTTCTGCAGAGAATAACACGGTGAAATGTACAGATTGCTTGACCTCGGACGAGACGGAGAAACGCTACGGGCTTCCGTCTTTTGGTGAATCAGACTATTCGGTTTGGTTCAGGCAGCATAGGAAAAAGAAGAGATTTGTACCGGTATATGATCATCTTGATGCTGAGTTTGAAAACGCCTTCAAAGACTTATTTCTGAAATTGCGTGGAACAGCCATTAAAGTGTTGATGTTTCTCCACATTAAAAACGGGAGGAAGAACGTTGAGTAAAATCTATTATATGGGTTCATTTCCTCCGCCATATGGTGGTGTAACGATAAAAAATGAACTTCTTTACGAGCAATTGAAAGACAAATTTGATATATGCAGAAAGCAAAAGTTTACAACTCTATCTACCATAGAAGCGTTGTTAAAGGGAAGAAGATTTATTTTAGGCGTAGGGCACACGAAATTTTTGCTATTGCTGACAACCGTAATGTATTATTTTCGCCCTAAGGCTATGAGCAGAAGCATAGTTTTCGCTATGGGCGGCAATCTTGCGGATCTCGTGGAAGATAATCCTGTGATGATAAAGAGATTACAGCGGTATCTCTGCATATATGTAGAGCCAACCGGAATGATGAACCGATTGCAAAAAATGGGATTGAAGAATCTGTCTTTACTGCCAAACTGCCGAGTAAGACCTGAAAGAAATGCGGTTACATATAAAGATAATGGAAACTTGCATTGTGTTTTCTTTTCAACAATTCAAGAAAATAAGGGTGTAGACAATATTCTTTCAGTTGCAAAAGAAATGTCCAACATAGCTTTCACGTTCTATGGTCACATTGATGATGACTACAAAGAGGTATTCACCAATGCTGTTGCGGAACTGTCCAATGTTAAATATATGGGAGTATTTTCCGGCGATTCTGAATCTGTATATAGTGAGCTTGCCAAATATGATGTCGTGCTTTTGCCCACCAAATGGAAAACGGAAGGGATTCCCGGAATACTTGTCGAAGCCAAAATTGCCGGTGTAACCTGTATAGTCAGCGATGAATGTTATAATTCGGAAATAATCAAGAATAGTGAGGAAGGAATAGTTCTTAGCGAAAATACTCCCGAGAGACTTAAAGAGGCAATTGTTAAATTGGATTCAGACAGAGAATTACTTGATAGATTTAAGTCAACTAATCATGCCTCTGCAGAAAAGTATTACATAGAAAATTATATAGATAAGATTGAAAAATCCATGCGGGGGGGGGTAACTCGTAGAAAACTTAAAGCAGTATTCTTCTCCCGTGTTTCTCCAGACAAAGGAATTGATATTATCTTAGATGTCGCTAGAACATTATCCACTGTGGAGTTTCATCTGTACGGAGAAATAGACAGCGATTATCACGACGTTTTTACCAAAGAATTAGATCAATTGGCAAACGCGACGTATCATGGCGTGTTCAAGGGTAAGGACGCAGAAGTATATGATGAATTATCGAAATATGATGTGATGCTGCTACCGACAAGGTGGAAATTTGAAGGAATTCCTGGCGTATTGGTTGAGGCAAAAATTGCCGGTATTCCGTCGATTGTAAGTGATATTTGCTACAATGCGGAGATAGTCGAGGATGGCATCAGCGGCATAGTGCTAAAAGAAAATACGGCAATATGCCTTACAGAAGCGATCAGACACTTAGACCAAAATAGATCCGAGCTTGCAAAGCTGAAATTTGGAGCGAAGAAGTCTGCTGAAAGATATTACATTGATAATTATCTGGAGGATATTTTGAAAAAATTGGAGGAGTCCCAATGAATGCAATCGTGATGTATCGAATCGAAAGATGGCTCTATCTTCATCATTTAACTTTCTTGGCAAAAATTATTCGGGGGGGGGGTATATCTGCTATACAATTGTTTTATCCCATATACCTGCGAAATCGGAAAAGGTACAACATTTGGCTATAAAGGTATGGGCGTGGTGATTCACAGCCGTGCAAAGATAGGCGAGAATTGTTTGATTGCACAACAGGTTACGATTGGTGGACGTTCTAAAATATATAATGTTCCGGTTATCGGCAACAATGTTTATATAGGTTGTGGCGCCAAAATTCTGGGAGACGTCGTTATAGGTGACGATTGCGTTATAGGCGCAAACGCAGTTGTTATACACAATGTTGAATCGGGATCGGTTGTTGCAGGAGTACCCGCTAGAGTTATCAGAACGGGAATCAAGATGGAAGATTATGTATAGATTCCAATCTGTTAACTTAGGGTAGTGCTATAAATGTGGAGATCAAGAATAAAAAGACCTTGTTGAATTGGCCGATAAAATCAGGCTAGTTCTCAACATTAAACCGTAAGAAATAATACAAATATTGTGAGGTGCAAGAAGTGAAATTCAAAGCTGTTGATGTAATATATTGTTTTTTATCGGTAATTTACTATTTTTCTTTACTTCTACCCCCATACATTGAGCATTCTATTCCTTGGGTGACATCAATATGTGATATTATTAAAATAGCGATCACTCTATTTCTGGTTTTGAGATATGTATTTATACATCGCGGAGTTTCATCGCTTGTCATACTTACGGCGTTTTACGCTTTGGTACCAGCGATTGTTACATTCATTAATGGTGGGAAGTATATCTCTGTTATTCGAAATATTATTGTTTTACCGGCAATTGTTATGTGGTGTGATTACATACAACATAAAGGTAAATTCATTTTGGTAAACAGCCTTTCGCTTCTTTTGGAAAGTTTTATCTATATAAATTTGCTTACAATTCTTTTGGTTCCTGACGGATTGTATCAATTTGAGCCAATAGAAGGACTCGTGTCGGATAGAGTGTGGTTTTTAGGATACAGAACAGGTCATAATATTTATTTGATTTTTGGGTGTATTTGCGGCTATATAAGATACTTATACAGCGAAAAGAACTCGTTAGATCTAATACGTATAATTGTCCTGTTCGGTGCCAGTGTAGCCACTGTTATTTTAATTGGAACAGGGACCGGATTTGTTGTCATAACAGCTTTTGTCGTGTTAATCCCGTTTTGTGCGATCAACAAAAAAGTTAGGATGACGTTTTCATGGGCAATATTATTTCATGTTGTCTTGTTCTTTGCTATTACTGTTTTTTTCGCATCACAATTATTTGTTGGTTATTTTAGCTTATTTAATAAATCTGCTACTTTGACGGGCAGAACGGAGCTTTGGGCTTTTACTTGGCTAAGAATAATACAGAGTCCTATATTTGGTCATGGTTATATGAATGATTCAGATTTAATGTGGCTCAGATTGCTCGCAGGTGGAGCGACCACAAGTCATAATGCTTTGTTAGATATGCTATTTAGAGGCGGAATTGTTACTTTTGCTCTCTTTATTCTGATTTTAATTGATGTTGGACGCTGTCTTAAGAGAAATGGGCTAAGTTTATTTTTTAATAATACACTAATCTGCTTATATATTTGTATGTTCTTTGTTATGCAAGCGGAATCAGGGATGGATTCGGTAGTGCTTTTCACTATGATTAGCTTGATAGCGATTCTACCTGATATAGGAAGCGCAAATCCAATTGTAAAAAGGACAGGTGCTATTCGTGGGGCTATATGAATTGATTCCAAATTATTCGTATGTATCCTTTGATATATTCGATACGCTAATCAAAAGAAATGTTGCTAAGCCGTCTGATTTATTTATACTGATGGAAAAAAACTGCGTTGATATCTTAGGGGTTGAAAGCGGATTTACGAATAAACGAATTAAGGCTGAAGGCAAGGCACGAGAAAGATATAACCGTCCTGTTACAATACATGAAATTTACGGCGAACTAAAAGAAGAATTTAGTTCTTGCTTAGGCGAATTAATGCAAATCGAAATAGATACAGAAATACAGCAATGTAGCCCCAACCCTGAGTATACAAAGCTTTTGGAGAAATGCGTTGAAGAAAGAAAAACTGTCATTTTAATTTCAGATATGTACTTGCCGTCAGAAGTTATTACGAAAATGCTACAAAAATGCGGCATTTTAGGGTATACGTCTCTTTACATCTCTTGTGAACAAAGGGCAAAAAAATCGGACGGAAGTTTGTTTAAAAAAGTATTATTTGATTATCAGCTGTCCTCTAGTCAGTTGCTCCATATAGGAGATAATTTGAGAAGTGATTGTCTGGTCCCTGCACTTTTGGGGATCCGTACTGTGCGAGTGGACAATGATCAGGATAAAATCTGCCGTATTCCCAAAGAAGTTAGCTTAAATAGCGCATTTGAATTCAGAACACTGCAAGCGTGTTTGCGAAACTGCTCGAGAGAGATGAATGAATGGGAAAAGCAAGGCTGCAAAATATTCGGACCGTTGCTTTATGGTTTCACACAATGGCTTCTTCATCGCCTTCGGAATGACGGTATTTATGATGTATTTTTTTTAGCGCGCGATGGATATATGCTGAAGCGCGCATTTGAGGAGATTGGCGCTAAAAACATAAATACTCATTATTTATTATGCTCACGGAGGTCATACCAGGTTCCTCTTATTTGGAAAAAGCCTTCATTCGAAGATGTTACATTGCCTTTACGGGTCTTGCCTAAAATAACGCTCCGAACATTTATTAAACGCATCGGCTTAGACCCTGATGGTTATGTAGATGTTGCTTTACGGTATAATTTATCTTTAGATCGAGAGTTTTCTGCTGATATATTTTTTAATTCGAACGAGATTAGGGATTTTTACGAAGTTATCAAAGAGGATGTTCTTGAAAACTCAAAAAAGGAATATGAGGGGTTAGTAGCATATTGTCGTCAGCAGAACTTTGGCAGTAGAATAGCTGTAGTGGATATTGGCTATCAAGGTTCTATGCAATACGCTTTGTCCAATATTTTGAAGGCTGAGAATATAGATGTACATATCAAAGGATATTATGTAAGCATTGATACTGGTTCAACAATTATTTCTGAGGGCAAAGTAGATGCGGAAGGATTCATATCGGATGTTGGTATAATCGAGCAATTTCAAAATGCCGGAGTACAAAGGGGACTTTTTGAAATTCAGTTTTTATCCCCTGAGGGCAGCACCCACAGGTTTAGTATAAAAGATAATCAAGTGGATGTGGAATTTGCTCCTTTTGAATACGAAAACAACGATCGCCAAAAAGTTGATGAAATTAGTATTATCGACCGGTATCAAAATGGTGCAGTTGCATTCGTTGAGTATATGTATACTAATTTTGACATGGATGTGTTGATCGTCACCCCTGAAATATCCATTTATCCGTTTATTCGTTTTTCAAACAGGCCAACGTTGAAGCAAGTAAGAACATGGGGTCGTTTCCGATTTTATGGATTATTTCAGACATATGTTGCGTTACCACAAAAGAAGTCGATATACTTAAGACATCCAAAACGCTTGAAAGTTGATTTCAAACATTCTATATGGAGAATCGGATTTATGCGGAGTTTGTTTCGCATCACGCTACCGTACAATAAGATAATCAATGTGTATTACCGTATGACTGAGAAAAAACGGACAAACCAAAGAGGAAATAAATATAAAAAAAATTAGCGGGGGGTACTTCTCAGAAGACTTCTTTCGTGCAACTTGCCGCCCATGGGAAACAACTCCAAAAAATATATTTACTGTATTGACTCGCCATGAATTATTGTACTTGTTTGTATATAGACAATCGAAATATAACACTAAGCGAATCTCTTTATAGCGTATTCTAAAATGGAAGTTAAGAAGAAAATACGGTTTGGAAATTGAAAGTCTTAACATTGGTCCAGGATTTAGAATGGTACATCCTTATAATATTACCATTAGTCCGTTGGCAAGTATTGGTAATAAATGTACAATTCATAAAGGAGCTACTATCGGACGCGAAAACCGTGGAATTAGGATTGGCGCTCCGATAATTGGAAGCAGTGTTTGGATAGGGATCAATGCCACAGTCGTTGGGAGGATAACGATAGGAAACAATGTGTTAATAGCGCCTAATGCATATGTCAATCAAAGTATTCCGGATAATTCAATAGTCATTGGTTGTCCTTGCAAGGTGCTGACGAATCGACCTGATGCGACGAAGGATTACTTATAAAACATTCGAATAAAAGGATAGGATGTAATGTCGGAAACAAAAGCAAAAAGATTTGCGAAAAATGTAGCGGTAGCATTTATCGCGCAGAGTGTCAGCCTGGTTGCTAGCGTACTGACATCGCTGCTTATTCCGAAACTCCTCGGCGTAGAGCAGTTTTCCTACTGGCAGTTGTTTATTTTTTACAGCGGTTATGTGGGCTTTTTCCATTTCGGTCTGTCCGACGGAATATATTTGAGATACGGCGGGCAGGAGCTGCATGAGATCAATAAACCGCTGATCGGCTCACAGTATCGGTTGATGATGCTTTGGCAGGCCGCACTGTGTGTTTTGCTGCTCCCGGTGATGCTCCTTACAACGGCATCCTCCGAACGGCGAACGGTTTGGGTCTGTATTGCTGCGTACTTGCTGTTAGCAAACACCTGCTGGTTCTGGGGATATGTGTATCAGGCGGCAAATCGGACGCGGATCTACTCGTTGTCTACGATCATTTCCAAGGCTGCTTTTATTCTGTGTATTGCCTTTTTGATCTTCACGCGCCAGGATCATTTCGAGATTTATATCATCCTGTTTGTTGCCTCTCAGCTTGTGGCATCGATTTACTGCGTGGTAAAAAGCCGGGCGTTTATCTTTACAGGCGGTGTGGCGCCGAAAGCGGCGGTTCATGAGGCATGGATCAATATTCGTGTCGGGATCAATCTGACGATTTCCAATATAGCGAGCAGCCTGATCCTCGGGATCGGGAGGATCTTTGTGGACATGACGCAGGCCATAACGGAGTTTGGCCTTTTGTCCTTTGCCATTTCTCTGACGAACTTCTTCCTGCAGTTCATTTCGCAGATCAGTATGGTGATGTTCCCGGCATTGCGTCAGGTCGATCCGACGAGGGCAAAGCAGCTGTTTTTATCTATTAGAAAAAACTCCAGCTTTCTTCTTTGCTCGATTATGATCCTGTTTATACCCATGCGGAAGATTCTGGGTCTGTGGCTTCCGCAGTACGAGGTAAGCCTAGGCTATTTGTCGTGGCTCCTTCCGATTTGTATCTTTGACGGCAAGATGCAGCTTCTATACGCTACGTACCTGAAGGTTCTCAGAAAAGAGAAGAGCCTGTTAGGGATCAATCTGATTTCCCTCGGAGCGAGCGCCGCACTGTGCGCTGTCAGCGTATTTGTGTTCAAAAGCCTCAATGTACTGGTGCTGACAATGGTGATATGTGTAGCGTTGAGAAGTATCTTGGCGAATGTCGTGATTTCAAAAAACTATGAAATCTCCATGGATGGCGTTACGGTTTGGGAGTGCGTTTTGTCCGCTGTGTTTATTGCTGCAAATATGTGCTTCTCTCTGTGGACAGCCGGTCTAATTTATTTTGGAGTTTACTGCATCTATCTGATTGTCAACTGTAGAACTATCGCTGCACTCGTGCGCGGGATCGCAAAATATCGGACAAAACTATAGAGAATCCATGGGAGCAAGCAACGTGAACAGAAAACGGATTATCGGGTTATTGGCCGTTGTGGCCGTTCTTTTGCTGTTGTTGGGAATAGGGCTGCACAAAGAATTAGGAGCATACAAGTACACACCGGATAAGACCGTGAAGATTATTTTTGATACCGATATGGATACGGATGTGGATGACGTGGGCGCGCTTGCAATTCTGCATTCTTATATTCGGAGCGGTAATGCCGAGCTTTTGGCCGCGGTCGGATCGTGCAATACAGGCTATACGGCGCCCTGCATTGACGCTATTAACACCTACTACGGTATGCCTGATGTTCCCATCGGAATCTCGCCCGACTGCCCGGACAACGGTGTGTCAAAATATCAAAAATACATCGCAGAAAACTTTGCGAACGATATTCTTTCAGACCAAAACGCAGATTCTGCTGTGAATGTGTATCGCAGATGTCTCGCCAATGCGGATAACGGCAGTGTTGTCATCGTAGTGGTAGGACCACTGAATAACCTATATGATTTGTTACGCTCGCAGGGGGACGCATACAGTTCTTTGAATGGCATTGATCTTGTAAAGAAGAAAGTGAAGTTATGCGTCATCATGGGCGGCCAGTTTCCAGAATCACAGCCGCAGGGTGAGTATAACATCGGTTTAGCGCCGGAGGCAGCTGCGTATGTTTCGCAGAATTTCCCAAGTCACATCATGTGGTGCGGTTACGAAGTCGGAGAATCCGTAATGACCGGCAGTCGAATCGGAGAACTAAACGAGAGCAACCCTGTAAGAGTTGCCTACGAGCAGTACAGCGACCATCAGGAAGGCTTTACGCGAAGCAGTTGGGATCTAATCACGATGATGTACGCGGTGGAGGGAGAAAATCGATACTTCCGTGAAATGAAGGGACAGGCGCTGTTTGGAAGTGATGTTACGGTAAGGCCGGATCAGGAAGCAGGCGCCGGTTACAACCAATGGGAAACGGATCGTTTCAGCAAAGATGCCAGGCTGGTCTCCCTCGGATATGACGACATAGTGGCAGAACTGTTAGACCAGAAAATGGTCGAGTCGGAACAATAATCAGTGGATGTGGGAAACGAAAGATGATGAATTATCTTATTGTAGGCTCCGGCCTATACGGCGCGACAGTCGCGCAACAGCTCCACGAGGCGGGCAAGACCGTCCTCATCGTGGACAAGCGTCCAAATATCGCCGGAAACGTGTACACCGAGCGTGTGGAGGGTATCAACGTCCACAAGTACGGCGCGCACATTTTCCACACGAACAACAAGGCAGTCTGGGACTATGTGAACCGCTTTGCGACCTTCAACCGATTCACGAACTCACCCGTTGCGAATTACAAGGGCGAGCTCTTCTCGTTGCCCTTTAACATGTACACCTTCAATAAGATGTGGGGCGTGACGACGCCCGAGGAAGCGGCGGCGAAGATCGACGAACAACGGAAAGCGGCGGGGATCACGGAGCCGAAGAATTTGGAGGAACAGGCGATCTCCCTCGTCGGCACGGACATCTACGAAAAGCTCATCAAGGGATACACGGAGAAGCAGTGGGGGAGAGACTGCAAAGATCTCCCCGCGTTCATCATCAAGCGCCTGCCCGTGCGGCTGACGTTTGACAACAATTACTTCAACGCGCTGTATCAGGGCATTCCTGTCGGCGGGTACACGAAGCTCGTCGAGAATATGCTCTCCGGCATCGAAGTCCGCCTGAACTGCGACTATCTGGAACACAAAGCGGAGCTTGATACGCTTGCTGAGAAAGTCATCTATACCGGCCCCATCGACGCCTATTTCGGGTACAAGCTCGGCCCACTGGAGTATCGGTCTGTACGCTTCGAGACAGAAGTCCTTGACAAACCCAACTTCCAAGGCAACGCGGCGGTGAACTACACCGACCGCAAGACGCCGTGGACGCGGATCATCGAGCACAAGTGGTTCGAGTTCGGCAAGGACGAGAACGGCAACGATTTGCCGAAGACGGTCATCAGCCGGGAGTACAGCAGCGAGTGGAAGCCCGGCGACGAGCCGTACTATCCCGTCAACGACGAGAAGAACCAGCGCCTGTACGAGCTGTACAAAGCGCTGGCGGAGCAAGAGCAAAACGTGATCTTCGGCGGCAGGCTCGGCGAATACAAGTATTACGACATGGATCAGGTGATCGCCGCGGCATTAGACCGCAGCAAGACTTTGCTATGAAACACAAACTGCGATGCATTCTTCAGTGAATTTGACATTTTGTTAGCTATTTCTTTTTCTTCTTTTTAATATAATCTTTCTTGTTTTTTTCGGAGGCATTAGTATGAAAAACTGTTTCAAATATGATTATTATCAGTATAGATTTGAATATGGGCAGAAAATACAAAAAAGCAAATGGGGGGGGGTAAAGGCTTTTGTTAAGGAGCCTTCACTAAGATATTTGTTCTTTCAAAGGAAGTCAGATTCATCGAAAGGCATTGCATCAAAGATTTATTGGATTGCATCAAGATTAATTGGGAAAAAATATGGGTTTGATCTCTTCACAGCGAATATAGGAAAATATCTATATTTAGGACACGCTTTCGGTATTACGGTGAACCCGCGAGCGATTTTGGGAAATTGCGTGAGTTTACATAAAGGGTGTACCATTGGACAAGAAAATCGGGGACAAAGAAAAGGTTATCCAACTGTTGGAAACTGCGTTTGGATAGGAATGAATGCAATAGTGGTAGGAAAAATCAATATTGGAAATGATGTTCTTATTGCCCCAAATGCTTATGTTAATTTTGACGTTCCATCTCATTCGATTGTCATAGGGAATCCAGGTGTTATTATTCATAAAGACCATGCTACTCGATATTATCTTCGATATGCAAATGAAGATAATTATGAGAACCTTTTCAGTGAAAGTCTCTGTGATGTGTAATATATTCTCTTTAGAAGCGATCATTAGTCGGGAATGCAGTTATGAGTAAAACCTCGGCGACGAGCCGTACTACCCGGTCAACGACGAGAAAAACGGCCAGCTCTATGCCGAATACAAAAAGCTCGCTGACATCGAGAAAAACGTGATCTTCGGCGGCAGGCTCGGCGAATACAAGTATTACGATATGGATCAGGTGATCGCCGCGGCATTAGACCGCTGCAATACTCTACTATGAAACACAAACTGCTCTGCACCATTCTTTGGATAGCTACGATCTTCTGGCTAATTCTCTGTTTTTATCTCTCTTGGCAGACGGGAGAGGCGACAGGAAAACTCAGTCAGAAGCTCTCAAAGCTCCTGATAGACCTCCTCAACAGGGTATGCATTACGCCGGACCCGCAGCAGTTTCATGCAAGTCTTCGCCTGTTTGCTCATTTCGGGGTATTCTTTGTCACAGGCATTTTATTGGCCTGCGCGATTGCAGTAACTTTCCCGCAGAGCAATAAAATCGTGCTGTTTTCCGTTTCAACAGTTCTTTGCGCGATTATCGCGGTGCTCTCCGAAGTGGGCAAGCTGAACGTCCCCGGGCGGCACCTGACGTGGAGCGAGGTGGGGCTGAATATTATCGGCGTGGTGTGCGGGATCGCCTGTATGACCGGAATTCGAGCGCTGCTGAGACACTTGAAATAAAGTAGAATGACAGTAGGAAACACAAATACGATGAGGGAATCACAATGAGTCCAATAACAAATAACAACGATTTTCTTACCTTCCAGCGCCAAACCCTCGACAAATCGCCGCAGGATATTCGCGCATACTGGACGCCGGAGCGCAAGAAAGCGGCGATCCCCGCGCATAGATACGGGACGATGATCGATGATGTGGGTATGCCCGATGCAGAAAACACTGCTCCCACCACCGATCCCAAGCAGGCGGACATGAGCAAAATGCCCTTTATCACAGGCGGAAAGCTGTTCTTCACGCTCGACGGCGTGGATTATGTGGCCAGCGGGAATATCTTTATGAAAAACAATCTGCTCCTCACGGCGGCGCACTGTGTGCAGGATGACAACACCGGTCACCTTGCCGAAAACTTCGTGTTCGAGCGCTGCTACACGGGCGAGTTGTCTACGGAGGATTTCACGTTCCGAACCGTCGCGCTCAAAGAGAATTGGTACACCGAAAAGGACAACAAGTGGGATTACGCCATCGCCATTTTGAATCGGGATTCCACGGTCGAGAAGCCGCTGCAATATCGGATTGAAAATCTTCTCGGCAGGACCGTGACGGCTTCCGGCTATCCCACGAATTATTTCGATGGGGCGCAGATGATGTACATCACCGGCACGGTCGATGAGCGCACCGACTCGTGGATGATCCGCGGCGGAAAGCTGGCCAACGGCGCTTCGGGCGGCGCGTGGGTACTGGAGGACGGCGAGACGGTGGTAGGGCTGAATTCTTTCGCCGGAACTACCGCGAAGGGCGGAGCCTACATCGGTTCCCCCAAATTCGACGCGGAATTCGACAAGCTCTATAAGTACGTCCTAACGTTATTGTGACGAGGAGGATCGCCAATGAACAACAATCCCAACGGCGGGCGGTTTATGCCGATGCAGCTCGGCAGCATCGACAATTCGCCCCATGACATCCGCGCATACTGGACGCCGGAACGCAAGAAAGCGGCGATCCCGGTCATAGGCGGTGCGCCGATTGCACCGGGGATGCCCAGCGCGGACAATGCTCCGCCGCCTCCACCGCCGACCGACCCGAAAGAAGCAAATCTCGCCGAAATGCCGTTCACCACGGGCGGCAAACTGTTCTACTCCATGAACGGGCAGGATTTCGTCGCCAGCGGCAACATCTTCATGAAAAATAATATGCTGCTGACGGCGGCGCACTGCATTCAGGACAAGGATTCCGGC
Source organism: uncultured Lachnospiraceae bacterium (assembly GCA_947623805.1). Taxonomy (GTDB): domain Bacteria; phylum Bacillota; class Clostridia; order Lachnospirales; family Lachnospiraceae; genus COE1. The sequence goes on from CANQHZ010000070.1 coordinate 16,503, forward strand.
AGCATCGGCGAGAATTACGTTTTTGAACTGGACTACACGGGTGAGCTTTCGTCTGAGGACTTTACTTTCAAAACCGTGGCGCTCCGTGAGAATTGGTATCAGACCAAGAACGAGAAGTACGATTACGCCTTAGCGATTCTGGACAAGCCGTCGAAGGTTGCCACGCCGCTGCGTTACACCACCGACACCCAAATCCGGGACAAGCAGATCACCTCGATGGGCTACCCTACCGCTTATTTCGATGGCGCGCAGATGATGTTCGTCAAAGGTCTTGTGGTGCCGATCTACGGCCATTGGGCGATGTTCGGCAGCAAGATGGGTGCGGGCGCGTCCGGCGGCGCGTGGGTGCTGGACGACAACGTGACGGCAGTCGGGCTGAACGCCTACGTTTCCGTATCCGGGAAGGAAATTCTGTATTCCGGCTCCCCGCTGTTTGACAAGGAATTCGACAACCTGTATCAGTATGCGCTGACATTGATGTGAGGAGGCAGAACATGAACACATTACGTTATCTGAAGCTCCAAAACGACGGCGCTTTTGTTGCGCAGATCGTCATGGAATACCGCGAGCGCCACACTGACGGGCAGGGGAACGTAAGTTTCGCCGGCGAGTGGAAAAGCTGGTACACCGCCGGATACCGCGATATTTTGCAGTATGCCGAGCGTTCTGTCGATCTTGCGAAGGATTCCAACATCCCGAACGGCTCGCAGGTGAGATTGCACGTCTATGTGGCGGCGGGGTACAGCAATCCGTCTGTGCAGCAGTACATCTTTGATAAGGACAGCGGTGCGCAGGCGGTCTACGAGATCAGCGGCACAACGCTGAACAATTATTTGAAACTCGTGTCTTACGGTTGAGTGGAGGCCCATAGCAGCCTCGACCATTCAGCTTATTACGGAACAAGGGTTGTGAAACGAACAGAAATCGACCACAAGTAAATAGAAACGACGATATAAAGCCGCACAAGCGGAAAAGATCGAAAGATCAAACTGCCATACACCGTACAATGATGGGATTTGATGGGGGAACCATGCCTCTCGAATGATCCTGCGTGTGCGGTGTTTTCCGTATTGTGCGATGCATAGAAGCCCTTCCCGACCTGTGCGGGAAAGGGCTTTTCTTATGCGCGCTTTTCTCTGGCAGCCATATATAGCGAAGTACCCGTGATCTCCGGATTTGATTTTATCCACCTCAAATCAAATTTCCAAGGAGATCACAGAAATGAAAAAACGGTACATAATCTGGAAGGACCCGGCCTGCAATGGGCGGGGTGTCGAATGGATCGAGATCGACGGCAGGCAATTCGCCGAAATGATGAAACGCCCGGAGAACAGACACCGGCATTTTCTCCGGCTCACAGGGGAACTGCACGGCGAAGCGGATACTCTTTTCATTGAAGCAACGGAAGCACAGTACCGTGCATGGAAAAATGAGTACGAAGCCGCACGCTACCGTTCTGAACGGGACAGGGGGATCACGGTTCTGTCTTTGGATCAACCTCTTAGCGTCGAGGACGGGATGGCCCTACACGATCTCATCCCGGATGAAGGTGAAAGCGTGGAAGAAAGGGCGCTGAGATCCGCTCTGACGAGCCAGGTGCTCCGCTGGGTGTATTCGCTGCCGGAAGAAGATCGTAAACTCCTTCTTGCGTACTATGCAGACGGCAAGACGACCGTACAACTGGCGCGGGAATACGGAGTATCTCAACCGGCGATTTCCAAGCGTCTAGGGAGGCTTTTAAGCCGGCTGAAAAAATTTTTTTAATTTGGAGGTTATAGATTCGGAAATTTTTCCGCAATAGGGGAGTGAGAGGACAAAAGTCCGACCACCTCCCGCTTTCTCGTTGGGAGGGCGATCTTTGACAACAGAATACCCATTCATCAAGCACATTCCCATTGCTCGTGCGATGAGCACGAAGCCACATTGGCGGCTGCGCCATGATCTGTCGGAAAGAGGACAAGGGGCTTCACTTATTATTTTTGCCCAAGTCTTTCTTCCGGCAGGGAGCGAGAAACAGCCGGCCAAAAGCACCGGGCAGCTCCCGGTGCGGCGATAACAGGCAATGGGGACAATGATACTCCCGTCCAGCCACAGTCCGAGCGTGATCACACCGTCGCAGGCAATGGGGGCGG
>CANQHZ010000071.1 GCA_947623805.1 uncultured Lachnospiraceae bacterium
ATATTTTTCAATATTTCATATTTGACTTTTCCGATTGCCCAAAAATGTTAAAAAGTTCTTGAAAAAAGTTCTCCTATTTCTCTTGACTTTCTTTTTCTTTTCTGATATCATTCTTTTACTCTGATTAATCAGGGGTAGTAAAGGTTTCGACAGGGAATCTGAAGATGGAGAAGCAAGCCGCAGGTATGCGTTAAATCCACAATTAAAATTAAACGCTGAAGACAATTTAGCAATCGCAGCCTAATGGCTGCTGTCTGACCTAGCGCACCTACACGCTAGGACCCAGGCATCAATTATGTAGGAAACGACGTATGCAAAGCTTTGAGCATACGGGCGTATTATGAAGCTACTGACTTTATAGGGGTGTTGATTCGCCTATTAAGAAAGGAAAAGGGCTTGCCCGAAACAATCAGCTAAGCTTGTAGAAGTACATGGGATGGTTTTTTGGACACGGGTTCGACTCCCGTCTACTCCAGCAAAAAAGTTTCCAATTATCTTTTTCAGATAAATTGGAAACTTTTTTATTATTTATATTCGGTATTTCTGAAACCCTTTCTTATACTGCTGCCTCTAAGCTCCGTATTTACTATCTCATAATCATATGCTGATGCGGGGAAATATTTATATCCCACGGCCTCGCCCTCTTTCGGATAATAAATAGTAACGCCGTTCATATCATATTCAGCCATCTCTGACGTATCATAATCTTTCTGTCTCAAATAATATGGCTGCATAAGGTTTTGTTTGATAAACACCATATCATCTGTAAAATAGTGGTCCAAATAAGACAGCGGCATAAAAAACATCAAAATTACTACACACCCAGATGCAAGCCTATATAAGCTGCTCTCCTTCTTGCCAACCCACATACCTACAGCAAGCATAGGCGCCGCCAACAGAAAAGCAAGACCGTACCTGATAAACGGCGCAAGCAAAAACCAGGCGACGGTACAGCTAAGCACAATTACATTAAGCAAAACAACATTAATGTCTACTTTCTTCTTTTTCACTATAAAGTGCAGCAAAATTATAAAATCAAGACAATACGCAAGTACATTCGCAATTATGAGCATTTGCTCGTACCGCTCCTGCGATGACCACCATACAGGAAGCCATTCTCTGATTGGCGCATTTGCCAAGTTCGCGTCATACAGGCATTTTGCCCATGATTTTATATATGCAGCGTCTATCAAAACATACTGTTTGGGCAGTTCCCAGTCAAAATTAAACAGGTCAATTGCGGGAAAAGGGTACAGCAGCCAGCCCGAAATAATAACGTTCCTTATCAAAAACGGCAAAACGGTCAGCAGTCCCATAGAAAAATACATCCCGATTTCTTTGTATCTTTTCCCCTTTATCAGATATACTGCAGGGTAAACCGCCAACAATATCAGCAAACCTGCCGACAGCTTAAGCGTAAAGATAAAGACCGCCAACACACTCAGTAAAGCATAAGCCGAAACATCATTCCTGCCGCTCTCAATCTCCTGGGCCCAGCGGGCAACCAGGTATAGAGCAAAAAACATTGTGATATAATCCGACGCAGGCGACACAAATCCTGCAAAGTTCACAAGCGCATAAAGCAAAATCGCCACGCAGCACATATCAGTCATATGACTTTTGTGTTGTGAAAAATCTTTTATATAACTAAGTGCCCAAATACATAACACTACCGCTACAAAACCCGTAGTGCAGTGAAACGGCGCGCTTCCAAGAAAACCAAGACTAAATAACGCCGCAAAGCCGAAACACGAGCTATTATACCCAAACTGCCACTGAAGATTGGCCAATCCTTTTACCACTCCCAATTCCTCGTACCAGCGGATTGCCTGCGCATGATACATGTTTGTATCGGAATGTATAGTGCCTCTCGATGTGGCAAACGCAAAAAGCAGTATAACTCCTATATATAACAGTCCGTCCCACGATATCAATTGCTTGACCGCCGTGCCAAGATACGTTTTGAAATCACTCTTATATTTTATAAATATAAGGATACAGGAAACAATAAGCACTATATTTGCAATCAGTCCCACCTTATAGAACAAGCTGAAAAATTGCGCATACACAGTAGTTATCACAATTCCACCCATTATACTGCCAGCATACGCAAAGCGCATATGCCTCTTTAAACACCCTGCCCCTATCGTGAATGTTATTATTAGAATATACGCCCAATTTAACAACACTAAAATCATTGACATATTCTCCTTTTCTCTTACTTAATTTTGAGAAATTGCTTTTCTTAATGTTTTTTACATTCTGTCAGGCGCCGAAAAGCCCAGAAGACTTATCGCTGTCTCCAGCACATCCCTTGTGAGCGCAAGCAGCGCAATCCACCCTGCTTTTCTCTGCTCGTCTCCCTCGTCAAGAATTTTTGTTTCATGGTAAAAATGGTTAAACGCATTCGCCAGCTCGTAAATATAAGCGCACACCTTATGCGGCGCTGTCTCATCATACGCCGCCTCAATGCTTGAATTATACTTTGCAAGCGCAAGCATAAGCTGTTTCTCGCTCTCATTTGCAGGCGCGTTTATATTATTTTTAACCGCCTCAACGTCGCCGCCCTTCTCGGCATACTTTTTGAGGATAGACTTGATGCGCACAATAGTGTACAAAATGTACGGTCCCGTATCGCCCTCAAACGAAGTAAAGCGGTCTATGTCAAAAATATAGTCCTTGCTTGCCTGATTTGACAAATCGCCGTACTTCAATGCCGCAAGCCCTACCACCTGCGCCGTCTGTACCGCCTCATCATTTGAAACGTCACGGTTCTGCTTAATCTTTTCAAGCATCTCAGCGTTTACCTCTTTAATAAGGTTTTCAAGCCGCATTACGCCGCCGTCGCGAGTCTTGAAGGGCTTGCCGTCTGCGCCGTTCATAGTGCCGCACCCTAAAAACTGAAGCCTTGTCTCCTCCTTTACAAGCTTTGTCTTGCGCGCGCAGCGGAACACCTGCTCAAAATAAAGCTCCTGCCGCTTGTCCGTCAGGTAAATTATCCTGTCTGGCTTATTCTGCTCCATCCGCATCATTATAGTCGCAAGGTCTGTCGTATTGTAGAGCGCCGCGCCGTCAGACTTCAAAATCATGCAGGGCGGTACTTCCTTTGTGTCCGTATCTTCCTTGACGTCAACCACAAGGGCACCCTCGCTAATGTACGCATATCCGCCCTTTTTCATATAGTCAACCATGTCGGGGATTAAATCATGTACCGTGGATTCGCCGTTCCACAGGTCAAACTCGACATCAAGATTTCCATAATTTTTTTTCAAATCCGTGACAGATACATTAAAAATATGCTGCCAAAGGGCACGATACCCTCTTACACCGCTCTGCAGCTTGTAAGTACATGCCATAGCGTCTGCCTTGTACTCCTCATCTTCCTTTGAGCGCTTGCTCGCATAAGGGTAAATTTCTTCAAGCTCCGCAATCGTAAACGGCGGCTCTGTCGGATATTCGCCCGTATAATTTTCATCAAAATACACAAGCTCAGGCTTACGCTGCCTCAGCTCGTTTATGACTAGCCCCATAGGCTGCCCCCAATCGCCAAGATGTACATCGCCTATAACATGATGCCCCGCGTAACGCGCTATGCGCTTTATGCTTTCTCCGATAATCGCCGTGCGCAAGTGACCCACGTGAAGTGGCTTTGCTATATTGGCTCCGCCGTAGTCTATTATTATTTCCAGCGGATTTTTTGTTTCCTCGAAACCGTATTTTTCCTCAGCTCTCATTCCCTTTATAAAGTTTCCAACAAAATCCCCCTTCAATGTAAGGTTCAAAAAACCAGGGGCGACAGCCTCAGCCTTTTCGTATATTTTGCTGCCGCTTAATTTTGCCGCTACATCATTTGCAATCATAATCGGCGCTTTTTTGTATTTTTTTGCGGCGGCCATCGCGCCGTTGCACTGGTATTCGCACAGATCAGGTCTGTTTGAAAGCGTCACCTTGCCAAGCTCGCGCTCATATCCTGCCGCCTCAAACGCGTCCTTTATTTCCTCCGAAATTAAATCCAATAATTTTTTCATTTCCTTAAACCTTCCTTATTTATGCCGTAATAATGCCCATCAATCACATTATCCGCAATTTGTATGTGCTTAATATAATACTTGTTTTTTCAACCAATTTCAACCATTTTGCGGGAATATTCCATAAAATCCCGTAAAATAGGCTCACTCGCTACCCCTTTTTGAGTATACACAACCGCAATAATTCTGCCTGTAAAGCCCATACTCCGCCGAAAGCTCTATTGAGCGTTTGTAGCCGTTTTTCTTTTTGAAATCCGATGGCAGCCAGCTGATACTGTACTCCTCGGAAAGCCTGTTACCTATCTCGTTGAGCTTCTGCGCGTTTTTCAGTGGGCTGATTGTGAGCGTAGTCGCAAAATAATCAAAGCCGCCTGCTGCCGCACGGCGCGCCGTCTCCCTAAGCCTAAGCTCATAGCACCTAAAACATCTCTCGCCGCTTTCGGGGCACTGCTCAAGACCTTTTGCAATGTCATAAAACTCCTGCGGCGCATAATCACCCTCAATCACACCTATCTCAAAGCCCTTTGCCAAGCCATCTTTTATCAGCCCGTTGTACTCGGCAATAAGCCTTTTTTGCTCCGCGACACGCTTTAAGTATTCATTTTCCATTGATATATTGGGATTGTAATAAAAAACCGTAATGTAAAAAAATTCTCTCAGATATTCAAGCACATAGCTGCTGCACGGCGCACAGCAGCTATGCAAAAAAAGACGCGGTATTTTGTTTTCTCTTGCAAGCCCTTCTATTAGCCTGTCCAATTCCTTTTGATAATTTATGGTATTACTTCCCATATAAGTTCATTTCCTCTTTTTGTATTTCTTCTAAAGTATTGTTCTTCATTATCACATAGTATATCACACACGGGTATTTTAAACAAGCCTACAATCCAAACCACCATAATACCAATACATTTTTCCGTTCTGTTTAGGCACACGACAACAGTATGTATTTATGACATCAGTGTCATTTTTCTTTTATTTCCATATTAACACTGTCGGAAATTTTCATGGAAAATCTCAAAAAATAATAATATTTCTCTGCCTTTCCACGCTTACCTCAACATATATAAAATTGAATGCCCCATTATCAAAGCAGTCTCTCCAAATATTCGTCCATAGCCCTCATGCACCTCAGTTTCTTCGCATATCGGCACAGCTTGTTTATATCCTTGTCAGGACGTTTCAGATAATTGACAAGCACCTCCGTTTCCTCAATTCCAAGCTTGTTTCTATAGCCGATTATATCTGCCACTGTTTTTTCTATATTATATATCTTCACACGCTGATTACATACTTCTATCTGCGTCACGCCCGTTTCAAGTCTCGCCTCCTCAAAATACCTTAGCTTGATACGCGGTCTTATTGGCAGCGTCGAAATGTTTCTTTTCTGTTCCACAGCCACGTCTATGCTTTCAGGCTTTTTCCTGCAAAGTCCATAATGCGCCGCCGCGCTCAAAAGGCAAATAACCCCGTCAGGCACATAAGCGTAGGCATAAATAAAATCTGAGTTTTCCCCCTCATAGCCTGTATTTTCATAAGTAGAATTATGCAGCTTGACAAGCTGCCCCCTTGCCACCATATTCCTCACCATATACGCCGAATATCCCAGATTATTTAATTCCGACATAAAAAAGATTTTCTTGTCACTTGAAATAGCATATGTATCCATGTTTTCTCATTCCTCCGCCTTTGTAATTTTTTCCTTATCTCATCCCATTCTACATCATCAATGCAAAAAAATTGCATAATAGTTGTATCATAGTTGTAAACTTTTGAAAATAATGGAAAAAAATATCAAAAAAGCGCATGGACTACAGTAAACATACTGTCCCATACGCCTTTTCAATATCTTTTGCATAAGTTGGCTATCATTTATCCTTATACATCATGCTTGTAATCTTGACTTTCCATTAAACTGATGTACTGCTATATAAATGTGGTTCTGGTATTTCCTCGCCATCCTCTAAAGCTGTCTCAATCCATTCTTGAATAATAATCTGCGCATTTTCAACCGCTTTTTCTGGCGTCTCTCCGTCTGCCATGCAGCCTGGCAGCTCTGGCACGGAAACAATGTATGCACCATCAACTTCTGACCACAACAATATCATAGAATACTTTGGCATGCTAATCCTCCTATAATCCATATTTTTCAAATATTATTCTTATCTGTTTCACTTGATACGCCTTTGACTTATTTCCGACTGGCTGAATATTTATCCTCTCTGGAATATCCTTTCTTTTATATATGTGATGATCGCCCCTAATCGTTTCTTTAAAACCGACGCTATCAAATAAATTCCTTAAATTCCTTAAATCTGCAAATCTAATATTATTGTCGGCATTTCCGCCCATAACAGCATTATATACTTTTGTATTCATTCTATGCCCTTCCTCGTTTATTATTATACCAGATTTTTTGACACTTGCAACAAAATACTATAGCTGCTGATAAAGAAATCGCATTAAATCCACTTTCATCTCTTATCTGCACAATTTACCCATTATCCTTTTTTTGTGTACCATTATGCAGCAAAGCATAATCATCCAATGCCAAATACCTGACACATCTGTCATTAATTTCTGATAAATTTAAAACAATAAAAAACCTCTAAAGCAATGTTCCCCACAGCCTTAGAGGTTTTCTTAACACTTTATTACAGTTCCGCAATATTCACCAGCGTAAGCGCACTGTCATTCTTATTCTCCAAACTAGTCGCAAGCGCCTTCGCCGTGTCAAGCGCCGTCAGGCAGTTCACGCCTGTCTCAATCGAAGTCCTTCTGATAAGGAACCCGTCCCTAGACTTATCGCGCCCCTGCGTCGGCGTATCTATCACAAGGTCAATCTTATGCCCCAAAATCAAGTCCATCACAGTAGGCGACTCCTGATGAATCTTATTGACCTTCCTCGCCTTGACACCCGCGTCATTCAGTGCCTTCGCCGTACTCCTCGTCGCATAGATAGTATATCCAAGCTTTTCAAAACGCCTTCCTATCTCGATAGCCTCGCCCTTGTCAGCGTCCTTCACGGTAATAATCATTTGCTTATGCTTAGGCAGATCTATTCCCGCGCCCAAAAACGCCTTGTAAAGCGCCTCATTAAACGTCTTTGCAATGCCAAGGCACTCGCCCGTTGATTTCATCTCAGGACCAAGGCTTATCTCCGCGCCCCTTATTTTTTCAAAAGAGAACACAGGCATCTTGATTGCGACATAGCCCGCTTCCTTCTGCAGTCCAGGCTCATAGCCAAGCTCGCGTATCGTCTTGCCGATAATAACCTCCGTCGCCAAGTCCACAATAGGTATTCCCGTAACCTTGCTTATATACGGCACAGTCCTTGACGAACGCGGGTTGACCTCAATCACAAAGACCTCATCGCCCACAGCGATAAACTGAATATTTATCAGTCCCTTTACATGCAAAGCCTTGGCAAGCCGCCTTGTATATTCCGCAATAGTCTCCTTTACCTTAACACTGATAGTATGCGCAGGATATACCGAAATGGAATCGCCCGAATGAACGCCAGTCCTCTCAATATGCTCCATAATTCCCGGTATAAGAATATCCGTACCGTCGCACACAGCGTCAACCTCAAGCTCCTTGCCCTGCAGATATTTGTCTACCAAAATCGGGTGATCCTGCGCGATGCGGTTAATAATCGCCATAAATTCCTCAATTTCCTCATCGGAAATGGCTATCTGCATACCCTGTCCGCCAAGTACATACGATGGGCGCACAAGCACAGGATAGCCAAGCCTGTTTGCGACCTCCTTTGCTTCTTCTGCCGTGTACACAGTGCCGCCTGCCGCGCGCGGTATCTTCGTCTCTTCAAGTATTTTGTCAAAAAGCTCCCTGTCCTCCGCCGCGTCAACATCTTCCGCCTTTGTGCCGAGGATAGGCACTCCCATTTTCATAAGGCTCTCCGTAAGCTTAATCGCTGTCTGTCCGCCAAACTGTACCACAGCCCCGTCAGGCTTTTCGATATTTACGATATTCTCAACATCTTCAGGCGTAAGCGGCTCAAAATAAAGCTTGTCCGCAATGTCAAAATCCGTACTCACAGTTTCAGGATTGTTATTTATTATAATTGTCTCATAACCCGCTTTCGCAAACGCCCATGTCGCGTGAACAGAGCAATAGTCAAACTCAATGCCCTGCCCTATGCGGATAGGTCCTGAGCCAAGCACCAGCACTTTTTTAGGCGGATTTGTCTCCACAGCCTCATTCTCGCCGTCAAAGCATGAATAGTAATACGGCGTAGACGCCTCAAACTCAGCCGCACAGGTATCAACCATCTTAAACGCCGCCACAATATTGTTTTTGTAGCGCATATCCTTGATTTCGCCCTCGCTTTTGCCTGAAAGCCTTGCAATCACATTGTCAGGAAACTCAATCCGCTTTGCCTCCTTTAAAAGCTCCACGGTAAGCTCCTCGCTTTCCAGCCTATGCTCCATCTCCACAATTATGGCAAGCTTGTCAATAAACCATTTGTCTATTTTCGTCTTATCATAAATAGTATCGTAATCAATGCCGCGGCGCAGCGCCTCCGCAATCACATAAATTCTCTGGTCGTCAACCTTATCCATGCGCTTCAAAAGCGCCTTATCATCAAGCTCCGTAAAATCATAGCTTCTAAGACAGTCAACATGCTGCTCGAGCGAACGGATAGCCTTCATAAGCGCACCTTCAAAATTAGTGCATATGCTCATCACTTCACCCGTCGCCTTCATCTGCGTGGTGAGCGTCCTCTTTGCAGTAATAAACTTGTCAAACGGAAGGCGCGGCATTTTGACTACGCAATAGTCGAGCGTCGGCTCAAAGCTGGCGTAAGTCTTTCCCGTAATCGCATTTTTAATCTCATCAAGCGTATATCCAAGCGCGATTTTTGCCGCCACCTTGGCAATCGGATATCCCGTCGCCTTTGACGCAAGCGCCGACGAACGGCTGACGCGCGGATTAACCTCGATAACACAGTATTCAAAGCTTGTCGGGTGAAGCGCAAACTGTACATTGCAGCCTCCCGTAATGTTAAGCTCCGATATGATATTGAGCGCCGAAGTCCTAAGCATCTGGTATTCCTTGTCGCTCAAAGTCTGCGAAGGCGCGACTACTATGCTGTCGCCCGTATGCACGCCTACAGGATCGATATTTTCCATATTGCAGACGGTAATACAGTTGCCCGCGCTGTCGCGCATTACCTCATACTCAATCTCTTTCCAGCCCGCAATACACCTCTCCACCAATACCTGCCCGACACGCGAAAGTCGCAGACCGTTTTCAAGGATTTCCTCAAGCTCCGCCTGATTGTGGGCTATGCCGCCGCCGCTCCCGCCAAGCGTATAAGCAGGGCGCAGCACCACAGGATAGCCAATAGTATTTGTAAAAGCGACACCATCGTCAACATTTTCAACCACAAGAGACGCCGCGCAGGGCTCTCCGATTTTTTCCATCGTGTCCTTAAATTCCTGCCTGTCCTCAGCTTTTTTGATAGTAGCCGCGGTAGTGCCTAAAAGCTTTACATTATGCGAGGCAAGAAAACCACTTTCCTCAAGCTCCATTCCAAGGTTAAGCCCCGCCTGTCCGCCAAGCGTCGGCAAAATCGAATCAGGCTTTTCCTTCTCTATGATCTGCTCCAAAACCTTGACCGTAAGCGGCTCTATGTACACCTTATCCGCGATATCCCTGTCCGTCATTATCGTCGCGGGATTAGAGTTGACAAGCACTACCTCAATGCCTTCCTCTTTGAGCGAACGGCACGCCTGAGTGCCTGCATAGTCAAACTCCGCCGCCTGTCCGATCACTATAGGGCCTGAGCCTATAACCATTACTTTTTTTACATTAGGATTTTTAGGCATTACCGCGCACCTCCATCATCTCAATAAATCTGTCAAACAAATATCCCGAATCCTGCGGTCCGCAGCACGCCTCGGGGTGAAACTGCACAGTGAAAATATTTTTCCCCGTATAGTTAAGCCCCTCATTAGTGCCGTCATTTACATTGATAAACGCAGGCGTGGCAACCTTCGGATCAAGCTTGTCCATATCAACCACATATCCGTGATTTTGAGATGAAATATACACTCTCCCAGTCGCCAGATCCTTTACAGGGTGATTGCCCCCCCTATGCCCGTACTTCATCTTATATGTATCAGCCCCCGTCGCCAGCGCCATAAGCTGATGCCCCAGACAGATTGCAAATATAGGTATATCGGAATCATAAAGCTTTTTAATCTCTTTAATTATCGACGTACACTCCTTCGGATCTCCAGGACCGTTTGAAAGCATAATCCCATCGGGCGCATCAGCAATGATTTCCTCCGCGCTCGTAACCGCTGGATAAACCGTCACATCACAGCCCCTTATTTTAAGCGAATAAGCGATATTGTCCTTAGTCCCAAGGTCAAGCAGCGCGACCTTTTTCCCCGCTCCGTTAAGCGTTTTTACAAGCGACGGCTTCATCTCGCGCTTTCCCGCCTTATAATCCGTCTCCGAAAATTTCGCGCTCCCCGACAAAGCGCCGTTTTCATCAAGGCTCTTTGAACCTTTCAGCTGATATTTTTCCTTACAGGTGACTTTTTCCACCACCTTGCCTGTCGTGTACGCCTTCAGCTTAGGAATAACCTCATCAAGCGAATAATTTTCATTTGTGGTAATCATTCCGTTCATTGTCCCTTTTTCGCGAAGTATCTTGGTAAGCGCCCTAGTATCAATCCCCGCAATCCCAGCAACGCCATTCTCCTCCAAAAACTGCTGTATAGAATAATCCGCCCTGAAATTACTGTAATTTCTCGACAGCTCCCTCACTATAAAACCATCGCACCAAGGCTTTGCAGACTCCATATCATCCCTGCAGATGCCATAATTTCCTATCAAAGGATAAGTCATACACACAGCCTGCCCCGCATAAGAGGGATCCGTCAAAACCTCCAAATACCCCGCCATAGACGTATTAAAAACTATCTCGCTAACCACTTCCCTGTCAGCCCCGATATGAGTCCCCTCAAACACAGTGCCGTCCTCCAATATCAAAAATGCCCTCATAGCAATCCTCCCGAACCTCTCCACAATAAATTCGCACAAATTACTTAATTATATCACACGCCCACACAATATATCAAGCCTCACCAACCACAATTTTAATCACCTATCTTTTTACTATACGCTGCCGAAACCATAGCCCGAGCGGGTGCATACACCCTATGAAGACCTTTGGAATGCGTCGGTACTTAGCGAAGCAAGCTTTAAAAGCGTAGCTCCTTTTAAAGCGCCGCCGAGCTTAGTACCGCTACGCTTTCCACTAAGCGCAAGCGGGTCTGAATAGGGTGTATGCACCCGCTCGGGCGACCTATTGAAATACCCCTTTTCCCCTTTAATACATCCCCCTAATCTGCGCAAACAAATCCAAATCACTCTGCGTAAGCCTCATATTAGTATTATATTCCCTCCCATCAGGGCTAACCACCTTCACCTCTATAATCGTCCCGTCCCCAATAGCATCACGCCCCACAGCCTGCATAAACGGCATAAACTTAGGGTGATTTTTCGTAAAATCATCCCACGCTCCCTTAATCTTCATAATAGCTGAAAAATCCACCATAACCTATATCCTCCTAAACTTTTTCAGAGAAAAAGTACCGCCGTCAGCGATACTTTTAACCTGCCGCACAGCTATGTCTCCGCCTCCCACTGCTGCAAAACAGAAACAAACGCCGGTATAAGCTGCTTTTTCCTAGAAACAAGGTTTTTTAACTCAAACTTATTCATAGACTTTGGAAGCCTGAACGCCTCGCGCACAAGCTCCTGCGCCCTCTCCCCAAAGCACAAAAGCTCCGTCTTTTCATACACAATATTCGTCAGCATAAAGAAACACATATCCACGGAAAGACTTGGCAGCTGCTCCTTTATATAAGGCACAATCTTCTCCTTAATCTCATCAAGCTCAATACTGTTCATCGAATTAATCTGCCCCACGCCGAAGTTAAAACCATTTACAGAAAACGTCTTATAATCCTGCTCAAAAATCTTGTCCGCATCCTTGTCGCTCAGATTGCTCCCCGCGCCAAACATATCAATCGCAAATTCCTCAATTTCAACCCCGCATATCTCAGCAAGCTTTTTCGCAGCGTCCTTGTCAACGTCAGTGACAGTAGGCGAATGGAACATAAGCGTATCTGAAAGAATAGCCGACATCATAAGCCCCGCTATATTCTTAGGTATCTCCACGCCTCTTTCCTGATACATCTGATAAATAATCGTAGCCGTACAGCCAAGCGGCTGATTGCGGAAATACACAGGCGACACTGTCTCCAGCGTGCCTATCCTATGGTGATCCACTATCTCCAGAATATCGGCAAACTCAATACCATCAACAGTCTGCGAAAGCTCATTGTGGTCTACCAGAATAAGGCTCTTTTTCCTCAAATTCATCAAATTACGTCTGGAAATCATTCCGACATAATTGTCCTCCTCGTCAAGCACGGGAAAATCGTGGTGGCGCTTCTTTTTCATGATAGCGCGAATATCCTCCGTCTTGTCGGTAATCCTGAAAGTCGCAAGCTTCTCTCTTTTCATAAAATAGCCAATCGGCATACTCTGATTGATAAGCCTCGCCACGGTAAACGTATCATACGGCGTATTTAAAATAATGCAATTGTGCTCCCTCGCAAATATCTGTATCGTCTTTGAAACCTTAGCGCCCATAGTGACGACAACACACGCCGCGCCCATCTCTATTGCACAGAGCTGCGTCTCATAACGGTTGCCCAAAATAACCATATCACCATTGTGTATATAGTCCTCGAGCACGTCAGGGTTCGCCGTCGCGATCACCACTTCCCCGCTGTCAAAATATCCGCTCTCATCGCCTACTATCATCTTAGCGTCGAGCGTCTCAAGAATATTCCTATAAGAAGTCTTAGCCGTAGACAAAATACAGTTATCATATACATCCATATAAGCATTTGCTATGTCGCCGATAGTAATGATACCCGTAAGCTTACCGCCATCAATAACAGGCAGCGTAACATCACCTCTGTCGCGCATCAAATGCCACGCCTTTGAAAGCGATATGTCGTCAGTGACTCCCTGCACCTCATTCATATCTATATCACGCACATCAGTCATAACGTCGTGAAGATACATCGGGGCTCCCGTGCGGAACGCATTAAGCACATACTGCGTCTCCTGATTTATCTGCCCCGCCCTTGCAGGAATATAAAGACAGCCGTCATCATTGCACTTGTTTTTCAAATAAGCGTAAGCAATCGCCGAACATATAGAATCCGTATCGGGATTTTTATGCCCTACAATATACACAGACCTTTTATTAGCCGTATTGGTATCCATATCGCCCACCAGCCCTTCTATATCATAATTTTCATCATATTTAGCCCCGAAACAGCACTTTTGTCCCTATTCTGTATGAATTTGGGACTATTTTCATTTATAAATTCCATATTTTTGTGATATAATGTCAGGGTTACATCTTACAAAAATATTTTAGAAAGGAATTATATGAATAGCAAAAACACAAGAAAAACAGTCAAAATAGATAATATGCGTATGAAAGACATAATTGCCCAATTGACGGATATTATATATTTGTTATGTGAGGCAAAAGAAAATGACATTATGATAATATTAAATCAATTCACAAATCTTTCTGCAGAAGAACGCAATACTCTCAATCTTGTATTCTCACATGATGTCAACAAATAATTATTAAAATAGCCCCGAACAGATTTTTTATAATTCTGGTCGGGGCATCTTCAACCCGTTAATTTTATTAGTATAAGCTGATTCCTGACGCATATCCGTCAATTACGTAGTAAGCCATATTCTCATTAAGTTTTATATATACCTCGATATCCTTAATCAAATCAACGGAATGGCCTTCTGCCGCATAAGCATCCTTTACTCTGTCAATAAGGCTGCTCATAGACAAATCTTCTCTGCCATTTACCTGCAAAACAACTGTCTGCGAAGGTGCCTTTGCTGCTTTTGTCGCTCTTGTTGCTTTCTCTACTGCTGACTTTGCCGCTTTTGCAACTTTTGCTGCCTTAGCAGGCTTTACTTCTGCAGCCTCTTTATTACCAGTTTCAGCCTTTTCTGCCGCAACTTCTACAGTTTCACTGGGCGCCTTAACTTCCTCGACGCTCTTAGGTGCCGCCTCAGCCTTCACAACATTTACTGTTTTAGCCGTGTTTTTCTTCTCAACTTTTTTTGCTACTGTTTTTGTTCTTGCCATAGTATTTCACTCCTATTACTTCATCTGATTATTTAACTTGTTATAAGCCAGCATTTCTCATTATATTGTTACCACTCTATTCATAAAAAATGCCTCCCTTTCAATTACATCATTAGAATACCACATAAATCTATATATTTCAATTTATTTAACTAAAGTTTATGAAAAAGTTGCAAAAAGATTAACTTTTAATCCCCCTTTGTTGACGAATATGTATAAAAATAAAACTGTAAAATATATCCTGCTGAATAATTTGTGAAACTATACACATACTATTGCAAAGGAGGAGATAATTATGCGTAATAAGTTTTTAGATTGCTTAGCACTAACAATCGCCATCATTGGCGCAGTCAACTGGGGATTAATAGGCTTTTTTGATTTCAACCTTGTAGCTACCGTATTCGGAAGCATGTCATGGTTATCAAGAATCATTTACGCACTGGTAGGTATATGTGGTCTCTACCTCATATTGTTCTACACTCGTCTTGGCGACACAGCCGGCGAAGCCTAATCTTCCTTTACCTCAAATGAGAATTTTACCGATTCTCATTTGAGGTTTTTTTATATCACAGATTATTTATAAAAAATCTGCGCGATAGGCGAATCCTTGTCAAGTATGATTGTCTTATCTCCGCCCTTAACGGCGTTCTTAATAGCATCCAGACTTCTTATATAACTGTAAAAGTCCGCGCGCGACTCATCATTGTACGCCGACGCCATGATTTCCATATACTCGGCTTCGCCCTCTGCCCTCAAAATTTCCGCTTCTTTTTGAGCCTCGGAAATAAGAAGCGCCGTCTCTTTATCAGTGGAATTTCTTATCACCTGCGCCTCTGAATTTCCCTCTGCCGTATATGTCGCCGCGATATTTTCACGCTCTGAAATCATTCTCTCAAAAACCGCTCCTTTATTATCCTCCGGCAAATCCAACAGCTTAATCTCCACAGTCGTTATCGCTATGCCATACTGACTTATGGCATCCAGATTTGCCACGATTAAATCGGTGAGCTCCTGCCCTCTCGCGGCTATTATATCAGTCTGCGTCATGCTGCTTATCACATTTTTAATCGCGTTATACACAGCCACATTTATTCTCGCCTCAGCGCCGGAAGATGATGTATTCAAAGTCTGCGCAAACACTCTCGGCTCAGTCACCTTCCACAGCACAAAGCTGTCAACTATCATAGACTTCTTGTCCTTTGTAATTACATCCGACTTTGCAATATCATAAAGCATCAATTCCTTAGTCACTGTATCCTTTTCCTGCACAAACGGTATCTTAAAATAAAGCCCCGGCTCCGAGATAACCCTCTCAATTTTTCCAAACTCACGCACTAATCCATACTGATTCTCTTTAATAACGAATAGTGAATTAACAATAGTAATTACAGCCGCAATAGTGATTATCACGCCTATCACCTTAGCTAAGCTTTTCTTCATTTTTATTCTCCCTTCCTCCGTATTTTTCCTCGAATTAATTCGTAATATCCTCAAGCTGCAGCTCGTCCAAATAAAGCGTTTTATTCAGCGTGCCGCTTCCATCGTCAATTATAAGTTCAACCTCGGGAAGTACCTCCTCCATCGCCTCATAAAACATACGCTGCTTTGTCACAAGCGGATTCTTGATGTATTCCTCATACATTTTTTCAAATCTGACCTGTTGTGCCGTAGCCTCATTGATACGCTCCTGCTTGGCAGCCTCAGCCTCCTGGACTACTTGGTCTGCCTGCGCTGTAGCCTCGGGAAGTTTCTCATTCCTGTATTTATTCGCATTGTTTAAAGCCGTCTCCTTACCCTGCTTTGCAGTTTCAACAGCCTTAAATGCCTCTATAACCTCCTGCGTAGGCGGTTCAGCGTCTTGCATGGAAATATTTACGAGCATCAGTCCTATGTCCTGCTGTTCAAGCTTCTGCGTAATCATCTCCTTTATAGCCGCCTGTATCTCGCTTTTTCCCGTAGTGATGACATCATCAACATTGTAGTTGCTTATTATGTTCCTTATGCAAGCTTGTGAAATATTTTTCAGTATCGCGCTCGGCTCATGTGAATTATATAAGTACTTTATCGGGTCCGACACCTTGTACTCCACATAAAAGTCAACATTTACAAAATTGAAATCCGATGTGATCATCAAGGATTCCTCCGCTACCGAACTCTGTTCCTCCGCTTCATTTTCTGAAGCCCTGTATCCGATTGGAAAACCTAGAATAGTTGTGTTTACTTTCGTAACTTTTTGCACAAATGGAATTTTGAAATGCAGTCCCGATGTCACTACATTACCCGCTTTTCCAAAGGTAGTGACAACACCCTGTTCCTGTTCACCTATGGAATACACTGATTCATAAGATAGCAGCGCTGCAAGTATAATTATTATCGGCAATATTACTATTTTCCCGCTAACATTATTCCCCTTTTTTCTTTTACCTCCCGTTGTCGTTTCTTTTGACGAATTATCCGCCCTAAACTCCCTAAAATTGTCCGCCATTATCTTTTCCTCCGTTTTTTTATTATTTCTGTTTTAATATTTCCAGCAGATATCTCCACATTCTTTCTGTAGACGAAATGCTAAGCCGTTCCTTTGTAGTATGAATATCATAAATATTAGGTCCATATGATACGCAATCAAGTCCCGGGATTTTCGCTGTCATAATACCACATTCAAGCCCTGCGTGCAGTGCTTCAACTTTGACATCATTTCCAAACATCTTTTTATAAATGTCTACCATATGAGCTCGCAACTCAGAATCAGGATTAAACTGCCATCCCGGATAGTCACCGTAGGCATTTGTATATCCGCCCAATACATTTGCCAATGTCTCAACATGTCTCCTAACTCTTGCCTTTGCCGACTCTATAGAACTTCTAATTGCACAGCTTACCGACAGCGAAGTATCATCTGTAGTCAAAACGCCTATATTTAAAGAAGTTTCAACCAATCCTTCTATATCCATGCTCATTGCCATAACACTATTTGGAAATAACACTAAAAATGCCAATACCCTTTGCGTACTTTCATCACACATTACTGACACATTTGTCATATTTTGTCTTTGCGCCTTAATAAAAAGTCCCTTTTCTTTTGATGCATATTCATTTTTCAAATCCGCTTCAATTTCTGCAATTTCATCATAAAAACTCTGTTCATACTCTCTTGGTACATAAAGTAACGCCTCGGCACTTCTTGGAATAGCATTATCTTTTTCACCACCGATTATTGACACCAGTTGAATAGCTATATTCTCTCTTATCTGATGCAACACTGCGCCTAATATTTTAATTGCATTTCCATGCTCTTTATTTATTTCTGTACCGGAATGCCCTCCCTGCAAACCTCCTAATTCTATCTTAAAAAACGGACCTTCCTTTTCTTCTCGCGCAATAGGTATATGAGAATCAATTCTCACTCCACCAGCGCAGCTTGTAAGCAATATTCCTTCTTCCTCCGAGTCAATATTTAACATACGCCTTGCCTTTAACATAGACAAATCAATAGCAGTCGCACCTTCCATTCCTGTTTCTTCATCAGTCGTAATAACCGCTTCTATGCGCGGGTGCAATATATTATCATCTTCCAATACTGCCAATATATATGCCACAGCTATGCCATCATCACCGCCTAAACTTGTTCCTTCCGCATAAACATAATCACCCTCTACCTTTAGCCTCAATGCATCAGTCTCCAAATTTATATCACAATCATCATCCTTCACAGCAACCATATCCATATGACCTTGCAGCATTATAGGCGGAACATCCTCATAACCCTCAGACGCTTCCTTTACAATAATTATGTTATTATGCACGTCTCTTATATTAAACAATTCTTTTTCCTTAGCAAATCGTTCTAAATAGCTACTAATACCATCTAGGTTTCCAGAACCGTGCGGTATTTTACATATCTCCTCAAAATAATAAAATACTCGTTCTGGCATCAAGCCTTCCAATACTCTCATACTAATCCTCCATATTGTCTACAAAAGGCAAAAATAATTGCTTTCATATTATACCAAAAAAAGCATTGCTTGGTTCAAACCTCAACAACGCTTTAGAAAATACTTTTTACCATTAGTTTATTCCCTCAAAACCGAATACAGCCTACAGCAACTTATCTTCTCCTCCGCTTCCCTTTCATACTTCCTCTGCCCTTCCTGCCTCTCCAGGATAAGCTCTCGGCCTATTAGTAGCAGCCAGCTCT
>CANQHZ010000072.1 GCA_947623805.1 uncultured Lachnospiraceae bacterium
AAGAAAATGTGTGGAACATGGAATTTGAATCCCTGCTCTATGTCCCTCAAAAGGCATGGGCGTTAAAACATCAAAGCTCTGTTGATGAGTACCCTCATACTTCTCCATTGAGTTATGAAACCGGCAGTAATAAAGACGGTTGGGGAAAATGATATGCAGGGCAGGAAAAATCTACTACAATTACAACTAAACAGAAACACAGCGTCAAAGCGTATAGAGTAAAAGCTATTCTATTAGTGATACAAATCGGAGTTTTTGCAATTGAAATCAAGATAATTCTTTTCTTGTACTGTATAATCAGCATAAAGCAATCAAAAGAGGTGCAGCAGGAAATGAGCGAATGGTATAGATTGGTACAAACAATTGTAGAAGAGGTTGACGAGTGCATTATGAAACGTAATGATGAAGCATTAACACTTTCTAACCTTTCCGGAAAACTGGGCTATTCTGAATTTTACATTTCCCGTAAATTCAGGGAGATCTCAGGAATGCATTTTCGCGATTACCTACGGAATCGCACGCTTGCTTTTGCATTAAAGGAAGTTCGTGATACCTCAAAGGGTCTTTTGGAAATTGCCTTGGATTACGGTTTTTCCAGCCATGAAGCATTTTCACGTTCTTTTAAAGAAGCTTATGGCATAACGCCAAGCGAATACCGCTGTAACCCTGTTCCTGTTGTCCTGCGCACGATCATTAAGCCGTTTGATTGCTACTTAATAAGTATTGGAGGGATAGGTATGTCAGATACCGAAAAAGATGTAAAGGTATATTTTGTGACAATCCCCGCGCACAAGTATCTACACATCAGAAATTATGAAAGCAATGGTTATTGGGATTTCTGGCAAAAGCAAAGTCAGATTCCGGGGCAGGACTGCGAGACGATCTGCGGGCTGCTTGACAGTATTAAGGGAAAGCTGGACGATATGGGCGGTACCGATGCCAACGGCGGAAGCGGTCAGATTATGGCATATATAAACGAACCTACAGGCAGAATATGCAGTTGGGGTATTCCGTTGGCAGAAAGCTATGGCGTTCGGCTTCCTGCGGATTATTGCGGTGAAATCCCCGAACAAATGCAAATAATGGATATTCCGGAGGGAGAGTATATTGTATTTGAACACGATCCGTTCGACTATCATACACAGAATTGTAATGTTGAGCAAAAAATTGAAGAAGCAATGAAAAATTTCGATTATGCCGCATCCGGCTATTGCCTTGACACTACACAAGGCAGAGTGTTCTATTTTTATCATGACCCAGAGCGATTCTGGAAATATGTCAGACCAGTTAAAAGGCTGTAAAAAGAAGCATGAGACATTTCAGTAAAGACACTGGCAAAACCCTTAAGGACAGAGTACAAAAGCTGATTATCAATGAGTACCTTGAAAAAATCAGAAATAGCAGCGTCAACACTTTACAACTCTTATCATAGGCTCCGTTTTTCCACGGAGTGGCGAATGAATTTAAAAATATCTTCGTACATAAAATATCCTCCATAAAATAAAAGCAGTAAGCGTGTATTAATTATCAGTTTTCTGGAGGAGGGCGGGCAGAAAAAATCTGCTTGCAAGAGTTATAAATGGATATTATTCTATTCATGGCAGTGGTGGTATCGATTATGTTTGATTGTTTATTTGTGGTGAATTAACAATACTACTATTAGAATTTGGCTGCCACTGTTTTTTATTAATTGCAAATAAAAAACTGCGCTACAGCCTTAGCAGGCCATCGTGCAGCGATTTTGTTCAATAAAAATTTATAAAATAGAGAGGTTGTACGAATATAGAAAAGGGGAAACTATGCGTAAGCAATTGGAAATATTCCACAATCTGGTTTTAGAGTTTAAAAAAGACACTTCCATTGATGCTATATTGTTAAATGGTTCTGTTGCATATGGTACTGCTACCGATTTGTCTGATCTGGATATTATCGTACTCGGAAAAAGGAATGACTTTATATCACAACTAATTGATGATGTTTTAGTTGAAATACATTATACCACTTTTGATAAGGCTATTGATAAGTTGAAAAGCAATCCAATGGAGATATATAAATATCTTGATGCGAAGATTGAATATGATAATGGAAAAGCACAAGAAATCATTGCATATGCTGAAACTGTACTGGAACATTATTGTGTTTCAAAAAAGGAGCAATCCGAAATTTGCTACTGGTTGAAAAGTACAAGGCTGAAATTGAAATCTGCATTTTCAAAACAAGATGTTTTACTAATCTCCTATCTTATCTCAACAAACACATGGAAAGTGTTAGAAGGAGTCTGGGCAGTCAACAAAATGCCAATTCCTCCATCAAGCAGTTTATATCGTAGATATTCAAAATTAAAACTCATTCCATGTCAAGAGTGGTTTGAAAAACTAATGATTGGAAGTGTAAAAAATAGAGGAAATACAATGATTGAGATCATTGATTGGATATTAAATTCAGATTTGTCGAACTAACAGTATTTACAATCGCAGCTAAATAGCAGCACAGCGCAAGGGCGGTTATGAACGTGAAGTTTGTAGCCGCCTTTTTTGTAAAGGAAAGATTTATGAGCAAAAACAGTAAGACAAGGCAGAGAACCCACCGACAGCAGACACCACAAAAAATCATAGTGTAAAGGCACTATTTAGGCACTGAAAAAATGGAAACGGTATTCAAGCGGATAGCCGAGGAACAGATAACCAAAAAAGTTAAGGAGATAGCGGAAAACAAAGCAAATTAGCACTGGAAGCGGAAAAGGGAATATAGTATATGACCGTCCTGCTTTCCAACAGCTTATCGAGGGCATACGCAGCGGGAAAATATCAACGCTCATCACAAAAGACCTGTCACGTCTGGGGAGAAATTATCTTGAAACAGGCACATATATTGAGGTGTTTTTCCCTAACCACAATGTACGTTATATAACGGATTGGACTCCATAAACAACACGCAGATGGACATTACGCCGTTCCGCAACATCATCCATGAAATGTACGCAAAGGACACGTCAAGGAAAATCAAGAACGCACTCCGGACAGGGAAATGCAGGGCATGGCAGCCGCCACACCCTGATTGTCATATCTGCAGTATTTTCGATATTTCTCACACGCTCAGCCTTTTATCAATAAGCCATGATGTGGCAAAGAAAAGCGCTATGTCCACAATAAAGTAAAATACAGTGCATACAAGAAGATACAATCCCCCGCCCACTGTGTCTCCCAGAAGACAGTACGCTATGGCGCTCTCAATTTTATCAATAATTATAGAGAATACAAAATACGCAATTACTGACACAAGTGTCATAAATTTGCTGCCATTCATCACTGTATTGGCAAGCGTCGTAACAAACAGCGCAAGCGTTACGAGAAAAAGCCAGAGCGTAAAGGTGAGAATTATTCCCCTCAAAACTATGCGGATATTTATAATATCTGATAATTTAGCATTAAAAAGTATATCCAACAAATCATTTATAAAAGCCACTATATCATCAAATCTTGCCACAAAAGCGGCGGTGCATATAAACATTACTACCGTAAATACGGCCAATATCGCGATAACCTGTACCGCCGACGCAAGAATTTTGGACAGAAGTATGCTGCGCGGGGATTTTGGCAGCATAAACAGCATATAGCTTTGTTTTGTCTTTAAATCCTTTGAATAAGTGCTGAGGCACTCAAACGCCACAAAAATTACAGCGATAAACATTGCCATTCCTATAAAACCTATTGTAATGCCTGCACTGTCGGCATTTCCCCTTATCAGCATCACTGCGTAAAGCACAAGCATTGCCGCCAGAGTCACAGCGATTATCAGCTTTGAAAACGCCTGTTTCCTAAATTCATATTTCATCAGTTTTAACATAATTTACCTCTCATTCCGCCTTAACGGCTCATTTTGTGAAAAACACACATTCTGAGTTTTTCTGACATTTGCAAATTTTTTTGGTGGCGTCTTATGCCGCCCTAGTGTTTTGGGACATCTTCACACTATGAATAAACCTCCTTATACAGCTCCACAATCGACTTGCCGCGCTGCTCCCTTATCTTTTCGGCATCGCCTGCGATAACGCTCCTGCCGTTTTTGATGAAGATAACGCTGTCAACTATCGCCTCAAGCTCGTCTACGAGATGGCTCGATATAACAATAGTGCTGTCCTCACTTGCGGCGCGGAGCACTGCCTTGATTATATGCCCGCGCGCTATCAGGTCTATGCCGTTTAGCGGCTCGTCTAAAAGATAGAGCTTTGCCTTTCTTGCGATTGTGACCGCGACCTTCAGCTTTGCCGCCATGCCCGATGACAGATGTGTCACTTTTTCCTCCGCGTCAAGCTCCATTTCCGCAAGAAGGCTTTTGAATAAGTCCATGTCAAAGTCACCAAAAAACTCGCCATAATATTTCCCAACCCCGCCCACTGTCATAAATGAATAGAAATACGGCTCTGTGGACATATAGGCTACCTCGCTTTTTGAAACGATGCCTATGGGCGCATCTTTGTACAGGATTTCCCCGCCTGTGGGCTTGACAAGCCCTGCCGCCATTTTCATAAAGGTGGTCTTGCCGCTGCCGTTTGGTCCTAAAAGCGCGTAGATTTTTCCTTTTTCAATTGTGACACTTATGTCATCTACTGCTGTTTTGTTTAAGTAAGTTTTCCTCAAATTTTCACATTTAAGCATATTGAAATTCCTCCGTTTTATTTTGCTTTTTTCATTGATTTTGCTGCTGGCAAAGCATACATATCCTGCCGTGCCGTTCATATTTGCTGAATGAACAGAGTGGCGGCGGGGCTAAAAATTTTGTAAAATCGCCTCAATCAGCTTCTCCTTTGTATAGCCAAGCTCTTTCATCTCGCTTATAAAGCCGTTCAGTCGTTTGCGCGCCATATCCTCGCGTATCGCGTTAAAAATTTCAGGATCCTCCGTCACAAATGTGCCGAGTCCTCTTTTCGTAAAACACATTTTCTGCTGCTCCATTTCCTTGTAAATGCGCGCCGCCGTATTGGGGTTGATGTTGTACTGGAGCGCAAGCTCCCTTGTCGAGGGAAGCTTTTCACCCATTGGTAGATGTCCCTGTATCATGTCTTTTTTTATGCGGTCTATCACCTGCAGATAGATTGGTATGTTGTTGTCGTATTCCAAAAATTTACTCACCTCTTTTCTTATGGTTGCGGAAATGCTTTTATTGCAGCTATTGGTGGTTGTATTCTTTGCTTATTGAATATGTGTTTTAGTGAACTAGTTAAATAGTACACTAATATTATAATTATGTCAATGCTTTTTTGCAGATTTTCACGGATTTTCACAGATTTTTCAACAATATTTATTTTGCGGAGGCTGTGAAGTCATTTTTCCATTCATATTTCAAAGCTTTCAGAGACGGCGCAGTCATCATTGACGCCATAGACGACCAGACGATAAATTCCTGGAAACAAGTATGGATATGCGTCTGTTACTTGTTTGGGTACGGTAATTGCTTTGCTTTCCTTACTAAGGCAGATGTCTGACATCAAATTGTAGGCAATGCCTGTTTCGAGCTCTATCCAAACGCCTTGATACCACATTTCGAGGGCTGGCAGGGTAGCCTTGTATTCCCAATTTTCGGGACTGTTATTTTTGATTACGCAGTCCAATAGCCCGCCGTCTTTTCTTGACAGTCTGATGTCTGACCTTATTTTTGCGCTTTTTAAGGCGGCATCGTCATATGTGCGGCTTATTTTGAAGGCGCCCAGATATGGCGTCAAATCAATCGCCGCATAAGAGCTTTGCTGCGCGCTCCACTCACTATAGCTTTCGCTTGACGGAGGTATATAGCCCAAAATACATTCCTTTCCGTCTGCCAGCATAAAGCCAACCCTGCAGCCGCGGGTGGCGTCGATAATAGGGTTATCCCTGTCTTTTAATATTCCTGTTGCCGCAATATTTCCATTTTCTATTTCGTATGTTATGCGGTCATAATATAAAAGCTCATTTCCGTCTGAATGCGCCATATGCTCGCGGCTGATTTCCTTTATACAGTCTAGGCTGCGCATATCGTTGAAAATTATATCCGTATCGCGGGGAGCGTTGACTGTAATGCGTCCGTTTATGTTAAACGATACATTGCGCCAGTTATAAAATTCTGTCCATTTAATGTCAGTTATTGTGATATTACTTTCTTCCAGCCCATAGCAAAAGGCGTCGTCAAGGCTCTGCCGTCTTTTTTCATATTTCAACAGAAATGCTGTAAATACTACGCTTAATACAATGCCTATAATTACAGGCGGCAGTAAGCCTCTGCTGATGTGGCTGCAAAAATTCTTCTCACTATGCCCTGTTTTTATGTGACAACAAAGATTTTTCTCACTATGCCCTGTTTTGTCAAGGGCGGCATTTATTCTGCAATGCATACAAACCACCTCCGTGAATGGTAAAATAACCTTATATACTTGCAGTCTAACAAATAAAAAGTGCAAAGTCAACAAATCGCCCCAGCTTTGCAGACTAAGGCGGTTTTTGCCGTTTACATCGGACTTTTTCATCTGGTGGAACTGTGTGTTGTATTTCAGCGTACAGAACTCGTGGTTTTGATTAGATAGATTGGTATGTTGTTGCCGTATTCCAAAAATTTATTCACTTTTCGTATTTTATTTAATTCAAAAAGCTCTTTGCAAATGAGCAAAGAAAAGCTCTTGATATTTTCTTTATCCCAGCATATAATAAAGCCTAAAAGAAGTGTTGACTCTTTCTATTCCGAAG
Organism: uncultured Lachnospiraceae bacterium; assembly: GCA_947623805.1. Taxonomy (GTDB): domain Bacteria; phylum Bacillota; class Clostridia; order Lachnospirales; family Lachnospiraceae; genus COE1. The sequence goes on from CANQHZ010000072.1 coordinate 6,717, forward strand.
AAAATATGGCAAAACTAAAAAATGCCATTCAATACCTCAATAAAGGAAAGGAAACTGTGCATAAAGTAAACAGATGTGGGGTGGAGTAAAACGATGGAGATTCGTCAAAAGTGGACCAGGCAAATGAAAAATAATATAGAGGGGATTATGCCTCCCACAGAAGACCCCATTGACCCATCGGCTTTTTACGTGTCAGATGGATTATTTTCTACTTATTCCAGTATGCGGTTTCGGAAACTCTTAATTGAAACGGGGGAAGAAGCAGCAAACGTCCTGACAAGGAGCGGAACACGGTGTATCCATTTTGAAGACGATTTTATCTATGCTTTTTTGGACAAGCGAATCATAAAGCTCCCGAGAGACAGCCTGCAGATTGTAGAAACATATCGGGAAAAAGTACCCAGCTATGCGGATTATGTGGGGCTTTTATGTGCGGATACATTCTTGATCGGAAACCACAATGCAGATTTCCTGACCGAATTTAATGTTCTGACAAAACAGACTCACAGACGAAAAATCGGCTGCTGCTGCGGCATTTTTCAGATTGGGCAGAATCGTTTTGCGGTGTTCAATTATCATGCGATCCTTATTTACTCGCCGCAGGACAAAAAACTGTGTAAGCTGGCTGATACGGAACGCTATGTAGAATGCGCTGTGGGGGAGTCTGGACGTGCCTATCTTCTATGCGGAGGAGTGAATTACAGCGGACCTGAAATTACCTCAGCCGAATATAAAATATTGGTCTATTCCATTTTGCCAGACATTGTTTTAGAGAAAACAATTGTGATTCCGCGGCAGATTTGCGGTAATCTTCGCGGTGCGCTGCATTTTCGCCTGTCGAAAGACGAAACTCAGCTTTACTTATACGCTGCTGCGTCTGTCTGGGTGTACTCTATCCATGCAGACAGGATTGATTTCCAATACACATTTTCGTCGGATGGCAAAATGGAGCACATAATTAATGTTTTTCCAGACAAATCGTTTTTGTTGACATCATCCGATTCGCTAAAGGATTGGGAAGTGTCGGGATGGGAGCTTCCCGTTTGCCGATGAGCCAATCAAGACCTCGATGAAGAAAAGGGAAATGGTAAAATAACCTTATATATCCGCAGTCTAACAAATAAAAAGCGTAAAGTCAACAAACCGCCCCAGCTTTGTAGGCTGAGGCGGTTTTCACCAAACTTTCCAATATATAAAATTTGCTGTTCCTTGCCTACATCAGCGACGCCACGCACTCCTCGACCTTTTTCATGCTGTGCGTCGGCTCAAAGCGGGCGACGACGCTGCCTTCGCGGTCAACTACGAATTTAGTGAAATTCCACTTGATTTCGGGGTTGTTTTTGTAGTCTTTGTCTATCGTTTTGAGCATTGTCGCCATCGCAAGCGCTTTAGGACCGCTGCCAAAGCCTTCAAAGCCTTTCTGCTCCTTTAGGTACTTGAATAATGGTATAGCGTTTTCGCCGTTTACATCGGACTTTTTCATCTGCGGGAACTGCGTGTTGTATTTCAGCGTACAGAACTCGTGGATTTCATCATCTGTCCCTGGCGTCTGCCCCGCAAACTGGTTGCAGGGCACGTCGATTACCTCAAAGCCCTGCTCGTGGTATTTCTCATACATTTTTTCAATCGGCTCATAGTGCGGCGTAAATCCGCAGCCTGTCGCCGTGTTCACGATAAGCAGCACCTTTCCCCTGTAGTCTGAAAGCGGTATCTCATGTCCGTCTGCCGCCTGTACTGATAAATCATAAATGCTCATTTTCTTTTACCTCCTGACAATCGTTGATTAAAAAGCTGCCCTATAAATATTGCCCTATAAAGCTGCATACATTTTCCTTTGGCTGAAAGCCTACCTGCATGTCCATTACCTCGCCGTCTTTCATGACCATAATCGCGGGGATATTTGTTATGCCGTACTCGTCGGCTGCATCTGCGTTTTTGTCAATGTCAATGTTGAAAAAATTCGCCTTTACGTCAAGCTCGTCTGATACCTCCTCGAGTATCGGCGCTACGCGCTGGCACGGACCGCACCACTGCGCCGAAAAGTCAACCACGGCTACGCCGCTTGCCGCCGCTGCCTCTAATTCGTTTCCTGAAATTTTTTTAACCATTTGTTTTCCTCCGTTTCTTTTATTGTTTTCCTTTATTTTTATCATTTATTCTGCTGTTTATTAGCTCTGCGCTTTTCGTCAATGTATGATACCGCCGAAAGCGCCGCGACATTTCCTTCTCCTGCCGACTTAATATACTGGTAAGGCGTTCCCGTGATGTCGCCGCAGGCAAAACAGCCTTTCAGGCTTGTCTCCATTCTGCGGTTGACGGCGACATGGTTGTTTTCGGTTACAAGCCCAGGCACAAGCTGAGACGGCGCCACGCTCTCGCGCAGAATGAAAATGCCGTCAACATCAAGCTCTCCGTTTTTCATTACAAGCTTCTGCGCCTTTATTTTTCCCTCTATCGCTACTGGCGTGTCGTTGACTACCTTAATTTTATCGTTGAGCGAAATCTGCTCCTTGTATGCGGGTATATAATAAACTTCTGAGGCAACCTCGGACATAAATTCCGCCTCTGCCTCCTCTTTGGGACTAGAGCCGATAATTGCCACTTTTTTGTTTTTGTAAAGCGGCGCGTCACAGGTGGCGCAATAGCTTACGCCTCTGCCGAGAAATTTTTCCTCTCCCTCATAGGGCCTGCCAAAATTGACGCCTGTGGCGAGAATAACCGTGTCCGCCTCGTAGCTCTGGTTGCTTTTTGACTGGAGGCTGTAGTAATCACCCATTGCGTACACGCCTGTGATTCTGTCCTCGTTAATTTCAATCTCATCTGCTTTAGGTGCTCATCAAAGCGTTTTGCGAGCTCAGCGCCTGTGACTGCGGGAAGTCCGAGATAGTTGTTTATCTCATGCGCTTTTTCAACCTTCTCGCTCAGGCTGCTGCTGCCAAATAATATGAAGCTTTTGTTTCTGATTTTCAGTGTGACTGCTGCGGACAAGCCTGCGGGACCTGTGCCTATGATTGTTGCGTCGTATCTTGCGCCCATTGCGGTTCCTCCTTTTTGCTGCCGTTTCTTTTTTTGTAGTTGGCAATTATATTGTATGCAATTTAATTGAATATGTCAAGATGTTTGCGGGAATTTTTTCTCGAAATTTTATCTTTGGCATGACAACAGGACACTTCCAGTTTTTATTTGGAAAGTGTCCTTAGAGGCGCAGCCTTATTTCGGCAGGTTATTTTGGACTGGCATTTTTTTAGCTTGACTTGCCTTTCTTAATTATATTTAACTCTTGTCCAGACCTGCATCTCGTTTTCGCCGCGGTTTGCCCAAGTGTAGTATGGCACATATGTGAGCGTTACATCTTTTTCACGCGACGAGGTAAGAGGATTATAAAGCGCCGTACAATCTGCCGCTATCTGCGCTGCGCCCAGAGCCGTAATCTTTTTTATATAGTTATCTCCAATTTTTGAGTCTGATATTTCAAAGCTGTTTTTCGCCTTTACTGAGAGCAGGTGAAGATTTTTCCCATTATCTTTTTCTTCGAGACAATATACGAGCGGTCCTCTTATGAGCGCTGCCTTTCCTATGTCCTCCCGCACGGCGGCTGACGCGCTCACAAGCATTGCCCCCATTGCAAACTCAAGCCTTACGGTGTCCTCGTCTGTCCATTGCTTTGAAAGGTAAATATATCCGTCTTTTTCCTCAATATTAAAATCGCCTGCGTTTTCAATTTTGCAGCCAAGAGGCAGACAGATATTTCCGCGCTGGGCATTATCACCGCAGACTTCCTCCGCTCCCGCCGCGCACCAGTCGGGCATGCGCAGGGCAAGCCTGAATTTAGTGTGCTCGGCGCGCACTTTTATCTCTACATTGCCTTCCCACGGAAGCTGTGAGCTTATATCCACGCTGACATTTTTCCCGCCGATATTTTTTGTAAGCTTTCCGCCTATATAAAGATGCACAAAAAGCGTATCGTCATTTTCGGTGTAGGCATATGCGCCAACAGAGCTTATGAGGCGCGCAATGTTGGGCGGACAGCAGGCGCAGCCGAACCACTTCTGGCGCACGGGCTTGACGTGAAATTTGCGCTCGTCTTTGCGGCACGCTGCGGGATTTACCTCCAGCGGATTTACATAGAAAAAACTCTTGCCGTCAAGCGCCATGCCGCTCAGCACGCCGTTGTAAAGAGCGCGCTCCATAACGTCTGCATATTTCGCGTCGGGCTTTATCTCCAGCATTCTCCGCGCAAAAAATATCAATCCAATCGAGGCGCAGGTTTCCGCATACGCCGTATCGTTGGGCAGGTCATACTCAAACGAAAATGCCTCGCCTATATGCGTAGCGCCTATAGCGCCCGTGATGTACATTTTTTTGTTTACAATATTGTCCCAAAGCCGCTCGCAGGCGGCAAAAAGGCTCTCATCACCCATCAATCGCGCCACGTCTGCCATTCCCGAGTAAAGGTAAACGGCGCGCACCGCGTGTCCTACTGCCTCTGTCTGCTCGCGCACGGGCAGATGCGCCTGATGATAAAAATAGCGAAGCCCGTCCGCGCCGCCTTTTTCCTCAGGGTGCCCCTCCGTATCAAAATAGTAGGGCTTCGTACCTCTCTGGTCTATGAAAAAGCGGCTAAGCTCTAGGTATTTTTTATCGCCCGTCACCTCATACAGACGCACAAGCGCCATTTCCGCTATCTCGTGCCCTGGATAGCCCTTGCATTTACCCTCGCCTGCGCCAAAATGCTTGTATATGCAATCGGCAAAACGCTCCGCCGCGCAAAGGAGCTTGTCCTTGCCCGTCGCCTGATAGTATGCGACAGCGCCCTCCGCAAGATGTCCGAAACAGTACAGCTCGTGGTGGTCGCGCAGATTTGTAAAAATTTTGTCCTTGCCGTTTATTATGTAGTATGTGTCCAGATAGCCGTCATCCTGCTGCGCCGCGCAGACTATGTCTATCGCGCTGTCGGCAAGCTTTTCCAGCTCGGCATCGGGATGCTGCGTGAGTGAATATCCTACCGCCTCTATCCATTTTGAAAAATCGCTGTCCTGAAAAACAAAGCCGTAAAATTTGTCCTCAAGCTTGTCGGGATTTTCGGGAAGCGCCTCAAAGCCACGGAAAGTGTATTTTGGCTCAATGTAAGCTGCGCCTTTCTGATGCTTTTCCCTGTTCATTTTGCCCGCGATTTTGAAGTTGCGCATACAGTAACTTGGCGCCGCGCCCTCCACGTTGTCGTTTAGCGCCGCCCACTGGTATGGGATAACCTCCGTGCGGACAAGCTCCATTTCGTTTTTCCAGAAGGAGTCGGTTATCTGTATTTGTGACAGCGAAATTGGGGCTGTAAATTTTGATTTGTCCATGATTTCCTCTCATTCTGCCGTTTAGCGGCTTTCTATAACATTCGGCGATTCATTTTCACCTGCGTAAAAATCAGGCGCTTTTTATTTTTCTATTGCATCTTTGTAAGCGGCAAACGTTATATCATCAAACAGCACCCATTTAATCACGTCAAGCTCTCCAGGGTGTTCTGATACAAATGCCTTTGATGTTTCAACGGCGATTTTTGCCGCCTCGTCAATGGGGAAGCCGTATATTCCTGTAGAAATCGACGGGAACGCTATGCTTCTTATTCCGTTTTTTACGGCAAGCTCCAGACAGGAACGATAGCATGAGGCAAGGCGCTCGCGCTCTTTCTTTTGCCCTCCGCGCCAGACTGGTCCTGGCGTGTGTATCACGTAGTCACATGGCAGCTTATATGCCTTTGTCATTTTTGCCTTGCCTGTCTCGCAACCGCTCAAATGTCTGCATTCTTCTAAAAGCTCTGGTCCTGCCGCACGGTGAATCGCGCCGTCTACCCCACCGCCGCCGAGCAGGCTTGTATTGGCAGCGTTTACGATTGCCGTGACATCATGGTTTTTCGTTATGTCGCCCTTTACGGCAATAAACTGCGTCTGCGGCGCTTCCTTGACTAAATCAGGTTTCCGCCGCATTTTCACGTATTTGCATATCCATCTGTCATATTCATAATCACCGTATTCATCCGCGTGGCAGACATAGAACAGGTCATCTGCCATTTCGAGGATAACGTCTGAAAGCTCGAGATTTTCTTTCCATTTTTCTTCTATTGCGCTATAGCCGCAGAGTGCGCCAAGGATATTGCCTGTGACCGCGCCCGTGGAATCGCTGTCGCCTTTGTGGTTTACGGCTGCCGTGATGCCCGCGGAAAAATTGTTTTGGTATCTGAGCGAACAGTATATGGAAATGGCAAGCGTCTCCTCTGCCACCCAGCCCTCGCCAAGCTGATGGATATTGGCAAGGTCGTCGTCATAATTTTCGGAAAGAGCCACGGCAAGGTCGATCAAGCGCACAAGCGTATCAAGATAAGGCTCTCCCGCAAACACCCTCGCCATGGCGTCCCTTGCCTCCAGCACAATTTCCTTCAGCGCTATTTGCTGACGCGGATACACAATGCGGCTGATAATATGCACAAGCGCCGACGCGCTCATGTAGCCAAGGGGATGCCCATGAGTGATGGCGGCGATTTGCGCCCCTTCCTTGTCAAGGCTGTCAAGGCTGTCGCGATTCCCATGCCGCAAAGCCAGCGGCGCAACGCGCATTATCCCGCCGCAGCCTTTGCTGTCATTTAGCGGATTGTCTATGCTGCCAAAAGCGCCGCCGCTTTTTTTCCTGCTAAGCGCTGATATGCAGGTCATGCCAGGCGCTCTGCGGCTGTACAGCTCAGGCACGTCAAGAAGCCACGAAATACTCTCCTTCTTTAACCTTTGCGGCTGATCCTGAAACTGCCCAAAGCTCTGCTCCTGCGTGATGAGCCAGTCCATATATGCTTTTGATGCGTATGCGTGCGAAGCGCTGCTTAAATCGCCACAAGCATCAGCTACAAGTATGCCGTCTGCCGTAAACAGCGACATCTGCGTATCGTCCGATATAAGCGCCTTGCCGCTGCTTCTGTCAAGCGCGTATTCCTGTATTCCCTGTCTGCCGTATATTGAAAAAATCTTGTCTTCACTCATAAACTCAATGGGATATCCCAAAGCGTCGCCCACGGCGCCGCCAAACAGGCTGCCTCTGATTGAATCCAGATATTTTTCCTTCTCATTTCCGTTTTTGAGAATGTCAGACATTTGCCTGCGCCTCCTTTTTTCAAGTCAAAATGTTCTTTTTTCCTCCAGTATATTTTTTTCGTTTGCTTTGGTAAAATCGCTAAGTCTGTATGACCTTATTCTTTCCTTTACAATATTTGGAATTAGAAAACCATTTGCAGACAGCTTGGCGCACCTGTTTATGATAGTTTTATTGGACACCTTCATCATTCTGCTCACATCGATAGGCGTAAACTCATATAAATGCTTTTCCACTAAAAAAAACAAAAATTCTTTTTCTTTCAGGCTTAAATAGGAAAGTGCGGCATACAGTTCATCATGATTTGTCTGCAGCGATAGGCTGCATACTTTTGATGAATACAGCTCGACCATGCGCAGGAAATAGTCAATCCATATTTCAGGATGCGGCGGGTTGTCTCTGCCTGAATAATACAGCGCTGGCAAATCCATTTGCAGGGAATTGTAGTATTCATCTGGATCATATGCAAAATACTCTTCCAAAGAACCAATGCCATTAAAGCCATATCCGTATTTATCCAGAATAAAGCCAGACAGCAAACGCGCTGTGCGACCGTTGCCATCTTCAAACGGATGTATTGTCACGAGCTGATAATGCACGACTGCCGCAATTATCAGCGGATGATCGTCCGTGGTATTTACATATCTGACCAGCTCATCCAAAAGCGGCGGAATGTCCGAATACTCTGGCGGAATATAATCCGGAATGCCCGTCTCAGAGTCATATACGGCAAACAATACGCCTGGGGGCATTTCCCCGCGCAGACCTGTCTTTTCCTTTGATGCCCCTTTTTCAACCATAGCCTGCACTTCAAGTATTAGCTCCTTTGAAAACGCGGCATTTTCTTTTACCTTTTTTTCCAAAAGGTTAAGCGCCATATAATAATTCCTGACCTCCTGCTCAGGCTTCATAAAATGCCTGTGGGCATCACTGTCTATCGCTTCATCAGACTGTTTCTCAGTAAGCGGATTACCTTCTATTTTGTTCGAGGCAAATGAGCTTTTCTTTTTGGAATTTTTCCTGAGCTTATTAATGGCGCTTGGCGGAATGGATGTCCTGCTTAGGGAATAGCGGTTATTGTCAATAGCAGATATTCTTTTCAGGATATTGTTAGTAAGAGTAACCTTTATCACGGCAATCACTTCCGTCTAATATTATATGCTTTTATTATATCCTTTTGTCTAAAATAATTCCATTATTTTTTCACTATTTTTTCACTATTTTTTCACTATTTTTTTCGACTAGTATCAATCGCTGCGCTCAGTCTTCAATGCCATGCTCCTTACAGTACCGCTTTGCTTTTTCGCACAGGTATTCCAAGCTTGCGGTTATTTCGCCAACACCCGCCTTGCTATTCAAATAACCTATTATTTCCTCAACAGAGCCGCTTTTCATGAAATTGCTAAAGTCCAATCCTCCGCGGCTGATCGCCGCTGTTACTGTATATTCTGTTTTGTCAAGCGCCTTAAAATCCAGAAATGCTATGCAGTCATATGGTGATAGTCCGCACCCTTTCCTGCATCTTTTGTATCTTCTCATTTCATCAATCTGTTTCGGGATTTCTGTACACATATTCATGCATAAATATTCTGCCGCCGCGCTGATTAATTTATCAGATGCCATTTTTAGTTCTCCTCCTCTCGTAATATATAATGAATAAACGCCATAAATATGACGAATATTATAATCTATCGGTTTACCGTCAAATGCGATATGATGGATAATAACTTTGAATTATTTTATGGTGAGGTATTCAATGAATGAAATAAACCCTATTGAGCGGATTCGGGAGCTGTGCGGCGAGCGCGGGTGGACTTTGTATCATCTGGCTAAGGCTTCCGGAATCACGTATTCTACATTAAGCACGCTTATGAACAAGCAGAATATGCCCTCGCTGTCTACATTATACAAGCTCTGCCGCGGCTTTGGCATTTCTATCACTGATTTTTTTGAGCCTGACAAGAGCCTTGGCGGGCTAACGGACGAACAGGCGCAGTGCCTTTCGCTTTTTACGCAGCTTTCCAATGAGGATAGGCAGCTTGTGCTGGCGTATATAAAGGGGCTTTCAAAGAAATTATAGCATGGGGGCGAGTGTGCTTCTGAAACTTTTTTCCATGCGGCTGATAAGTAAAAATCGCCAGCAGATGAATGTTTGGCATCTGCTGGCGGTTTTGCCAGTATCGGAAAATAAAATTTCCGTTTGGACAGCCGCAGTATCAGTCGTGTCTGCCTATGCCCATTGTTTGTACTATGTCTGTGGCAAAATTGCTGACATTCAGGGCGGGCAGACTTGTGCAGCCGTAAAACATATCTTCTGCTTCCGTGAGGCTTGATGTATCAAAGCTACTTACGTCTAATTCTGTTAAGCTTTCACATTCGTAAAACATATGACGCATATCCTTTACATTTGATGCATCAAAACCGCTTACGTTTAATTCTGCAATGTTTTCACAGCCCCTAAACATATATGACATCCTTGTCACCTTTGATGTGTTAAAATTACTTACATCCAATTCTGTTAAACCGCTGCACATAAAAAACATTCCAAACATATCTCCCACATTTGAGGTGTCAAAGCCGCTTACATCCAAAACTTTTAAGCTGCCGCATTCATAAAACATATTAGCCATAGTTGTTACTTTAGCCGTATCAAAACCGCTTACGTTTAATTCTGCAACGTTTTCACAGATTTCAAACATAAATGACATATTTGTCACCTTTGATGTGTTAAAATTGCTTACATCCAATTCTGTTAAACCGCTGCACATAAAAAACATTCCAGACATATCTCCCACATTTGAGGTGTCGAAGCTACTTACATCCAAAACTTTTAAGCCGATGCATTCATAAAACATATTAGCCATAGTTGTTACTTTAGCCGTATCAAAACCGCTTATATCCAGCTTTTCCAGCTTCTTGCAATCACAAAACATATCATGCATAGTTGTTACTTTAGCCGTATCAAAACCGCTTACATCCAGTTCCACCAGATTGCGGCAATAAGAGAACATACTATCCATGCTTTCCACATTGGATGTATCAAAGCTGCTTACATCCAGCTTTTCCAGCTTATCGCATCCCCAAAACATTACTGCCATAGTCTTAACATTTGACGTATCAAAAGTGTTCAAATCCAGCTCATACAAATTGTTGCAATCATAGAACATCCTTGACATATCAGAAACGTTTTCTGTATGAAAGCAGCCGTTTAAATTTACATGCTGAAGATTGGTGTAGTAGGCGAATAACTGTTTTGAGTTTTCATTCGCTGCCGTGCCTCCTTCCGCACCGATAAACAGGTCATAGCCGCCGTCTGCTTCGGCTGTCCATGCCATGACTTTTTCGTTTTTATCCTGCGATACATCCCATGCATTATCGGGCATGTTATCAAGAGTGTCCAAAAATGTGACTGTGACAATATCCTTCCTCGCAATGTCTGAGCCAAGAACTTTTGAATATTCGTCAATTTCACCGATAACTTCTTCGTTGTCAGCAATAAGGATATTTTCTTCCCATGCTTTTACGTCGTTATTTTCTGTTTTTATTTCTGTTTTAGTCTCCTCTGATGCTGTTTCCTCTGATGACGCTTCTGCCGCGGCTGTTTCGCCTGTACCCGTTTCTTCTGCTGCGCTTTCTTCTGCGTCGGACGTATCGGTTTCCGTTGTATTTTCCACATACATATCTTCACTCTCATCCGACGTCAGTTTCACTGTAACAATCACAGCTACGACGATTATCGCTGCAAGCGCTGCGGCTGCTATTGGCATCCACTTTTTCAGGCGGGATTTCTTTGCCGCATTGTCATCACGCTGGCTTGCGCCGCATATAGGGCAGAATGGCATGTCGCGGCTTATGGCATTCCCGCATTTTTTGCACAGGATTTTTACGCCGCCTTCCTCTGGCTGCGGAGCGCTGCTGTCTGTGGCTGCTTTGCCCGTTTCATCCCTTAACACCTCTGTCGCCTCGGCGTTCCTTGGGACATCAAAGCTTCCGCTTTGGCTGTATGACGCGGCGGTGTCGGTTCTATCGGCATCGTATATCATGACCATATCGCCTGTCGTCATGTCACTCTTATCGTAAAGGATCGCCTCCAAATCCTGCCGCATTGCCACGGGGCTTGAGTAGCGCTCCTCGGGACTGTAGGCGCATGCTTTCATGGCTATCTCCGTGAGACGGCACTTCCCCACCTGTTTCGGGCGCGGCATCTTCTCCCCGCTCATGCGCTTCATCAGCGCACGGTCGCGGTCATCAAGGCTCACTGGGTTTGGATAATCGGGCAGGAACGGCGCCCGGTTGTTATTCATCAGGCGGTAGAGGACTATTCCAAGCGAATATATGTCCACAGCCGATGTGTATGTCTGCCCCTT
>CANQHZ010000073.1 GCA_947623805.1 uncultured Lachnospiraceae bacterium
GCGGCAGTTCTTCCGGGGAGGTGCATCCAATGAGGACGGTCAGGGAAATGGACTTGGGAAGGACTTCCCTCACCCACGAAGTAAGGCTGGTACGGGCCTTGGTTTTATTAAAAAGCAGGACAAAAAGGATCAGGGAGCGGAGGATCTGTGCCTGGTTTTTTGCCGCCCGTCCAGCGTTTGAATAAAAACCGGAGATGTAATCGACAAGCGGGTCAAGGTTGAGGTTTAAGAGTTTTTGGCGTTCGGGTTCATAATCGGCCCAGGAATATTTGGGATGGTTGCGTGAAAGCCTGCGGCCATAAGTATTAACAATGGTTCTATACTCGTCGTGGCACTGCCATAATTCGGGTTTGAACATAAATGTGTCCTCCTTTGTTTTATCAGTGAAAGTGGAGAGTTGCTTATAAAACAAAGGGCCGTTTTCGCTGGAATTATCAGCGAAAACGGCCGCACATTTTTAGCTGTCTGTCAATAGTTTTTTATAAAAAGATCAAGAAATTTTTTCAAGGGACAATGACTTGTGAAGATGGAAAATGTTACAAAATGAAAGTGAAAAATAGAGGTGAAAGCGTGATTTTGGAAATTTCTGAAGCCTTATAAAATAAGAACTGGGAGTTTCCGAGAGCACATATAAATATAGATAGGTGTTTTATTAAATAAATATAAAACCAGAACAAATGTTTGCAAACATCTGCTCGATATGCTATAATAATTCCACCACAAAATATTTACTGCATTAAACGGAGGAAAATTATGGGACAAACAGATTTATCGTCAAACAGCCTGATATCACATCCAGACGTATTTGCAGACATAATAAACGCAATAATATACGATGGAGAGCAGGTGCTGGACGAAAGCAGCCTGAAGCCATACTACAGCAATAACAGCGCGGCAAAAGGCGACAGCAGGCTTAAAGGACTGTACCGCGACAATTGTATGGAGGATATGCGTAATGGCGTGAGGTATGTGATATGGGGCATAGAGAGCCAGTATGTTTCCGACTGTACTACGCCATTCAAGGTTATGGGCTATGACTACACAGCATATGACAGACAGATAGAGGAGCATGCCTCTAAGAACAAAAAGAGCGGAAACAAAGCATACGTGAAAGTCCTGCACCCGCGCCAGAAACTAAAACCTGTAATTACTATAGTGCTTTACTATGGCACGGAGGACATTCCCGCGAGCATACAGGATATGCTTGACATTCCAAAAGACGAGGCTGTCAAAAAATACATACAAAATTACAGCCTGAACCTGATAAGGCTGAGGGACTTCACAAATGAGCAGGCAGAGAAATTCAAATCAGACTTTGTCTGTATTGCAAAGTTCCTTTCAAAATCGTATAATAAAGCTGAGCAGATAAAAGCGCTGCAGGAAGACAAACAGAAATTGATTCATACAAGAGACACGTTATATACGCTGGCATCAATAACCAACGACAAGAGATATTTGAATGTAAAGGAAGCAAATAAGGAGGAATCGGCAGTGTGCGAAGTAGCGGAAGCATTAGTGCAAATGGGAATAGAACAGGGAAAAGAGCAGGGCATTGAACAAGGCATTAAATCGGTAATAGAGGCCTATAAAGAATTTAATATGAAGAAAGATGACATTCTGTCAAAAATATCCGAAAAATTTAATCTTGATAATCAAAAAGCCCAATATTATATGGACAAATACTGGCAGTAAATATCAAAAGCCACATTTCGCGAGTTGTCAGCATTGCGTCTTGAATTTTATTTCCAAAAGTTATATGATAGAATTATCAAACAACAATATCAAACGGAGGTAACAATCTATGGCAATTTTGGTAACAGGCGGGGCGGGCTTTATCGGAAGCCACACAGTAGTTGAACTTCAAAACGCAGGCTATGACGTGGTAGTAATTGACAATCTCTCAAATTCGAGCGCAAAGTCGCTGCAGCGCGTTGAAAAAATCACAGGAAAACCGGTCAAATTTTATAAGGACGATATACTTGACAGAGAGGCTTTAGAGAAAATATTTGCCAAGGAGAAAATAGATTCCTGCATACATTTCGCGGGCTTAAAGGCAGTAGGCGAGTCTGTTGCCAAGCCTTGGGAATATTACAACAATAATATCGCGGGCACGCTGACACTTGTGGATGTCATGAGAAAGCATGGCTGCAAAAATATCATTTTCTCATCATCCGCTACAGTATATGGTGACCCTGCATTTATTCCCATCACGGAGGAATGTCCCAAGGGACAGTGCACAAACCCTTACGGCTGGACGAAGTCAATGCTTGAGCAGATATTATCCGATATGCAGAAAGCGGACCCAGAGTGGAATGTCATACTGCTTCGCTACTTCAATCCAATCGGCGCTCACAAGAGCGGCACAATGGGTGAAAATCCAAACGGCATACCCAACAACCTCATGCCGTACATCACGCAGGTTGCGGTAGGCAAGCTTGAAAAGCTCGGCGTATTCGGCAACGATTACGATACTCCCGACGGCACGGGCGTAAGAGACTATATCCATGTAGTAGACCTTGCGATAGGCCACGTAAAGGCACTCAAAAAGATTGAAGAAAAGGCAGGACTTTGTATCTATAATCTTGGTACAGGCAAGGGCTACAGCGTGCTTGACATAGTAAAGAACTTCGAGGCGGCTACAGGTGTTAAGATACCGTATGAAATCAAACCGAGGCGTGCGGGCGACATCGCGACATGTTATGCCGATGCGTCAAAGGCAAAGAAAGAGCTTGGCTGGACAGCGCAGTACGATATCAAGGACATGTGTGCCGACAGCTGGAGATGGCAGTCAAACAATCCCAACGGATATGGTGATTAAGAATAAGTATATGATAATATGATAAAAAGCTCTCAAGCAACGTTTATCAGACGGCTTGAGAGCTTTATTTTAGGTATTACTTTTGGATTACAGCAATCCCTTTTTGTATTTATCAATAATATTGTGTATTCTATCGTTAGGATTGAGCAAATCGCTTATTGATGAATCATGATTAAGCGTATCAATGATGTAGGCGATGTATTTGCTCATGTCACAGCTTATGTACCAAGGCTTTTCAAGCAGCTCAGGCATTTGATAGATGAGGTTTGTGGTAAGTATTCTGTAAATTTTCCCCTCCTCGTATGCCTCGTCAAATTTTTCAAGTCCGCCGGTAAACAGACCGAAGGTAGACGCCACAAAAATTCGGTTAGCCTTGCGTTTCTTTAAGTCAGCTGCGACCTCAAGCACGCTGTCGCCCGATGAAATCATATCGTCCACGACAATGACATCCTTGCCCGCGATATTGCTGCCCAGGAATTCATGCGCTACGATAGGGTTTCTGCCGTCCACCACGCGCGTATAATCGCGTCGCTTGTAAAACATTCCCATATCAAGTCCCATGACGTTAGCCATATAGATAGCGCGGCTCATGCCCCCCTCGTCAGGGCTTACGACCATCATATGCCCCGCATCTATAGTCAAATCAGGCACATGGTTTAAAAGTCCTTTTATGAACTGATATGTCGGCTGTACCGTTTCAAAACCGTTTAGCGGTATGGCATTTTGTACTCGTGGGTCGTGTGCGTCAAAGGTAATGATGTTGTCCACGCCCATTTTAACCATTTCCTGCAGTGCGAGCGCGCAGTCGAGCGACTCCCTTGCAGTCCGCTTATGCTGGCGGCTTTCATACAAAAACGGCATAATCACAGTTATGCGTCTTGCCTTTCCGCCGACAGCTGCAATAATCCTTTTCAAATCCTGATAGTGGTCGTCAGGTGACATACGGTTTTCATGACCGCAGAGTGAATACGAAAGGCTGTAATTCGTCACGTCAACCAAAATATATAAATCATATCCGCGCACAGACTGCATGATGATGCCCTTAGCCTCACCAGTGCCGAAACGCGGTACCTTAGCCTTTAATATATACGAATCGCGCTGGTAGCCCGCAAACGCAAGCGACTCTTTATGCTCATTTTCGCGTTCCGTCCTCCATTTGACAAGATATTTGTCAACTGCGGCGCCCATATCTGTACAGCCCTGCATAGGAATGACCCCGAGCGAGCCTACAGGTATGGAATTTAAGTTCCTTTTTTCCTCACGAGTTGGCATTTGCAGCTCCTCACTTTCTATCTGTTTTCTTTTTCATGCGTATATCTTTCCCCGTCAATTTGCATACTTCATAGTTGCTTGTGATACGCGAAAATATTCTATCCGAATATCTGTCGCGCAGCTCCGAGAGCGAAAGATTGGTAGTGATTATGGTCGACTTCTTCCTCAAAAACCTGTTGTTCAGGCAGGAAAAAAGCTGGGATGAGACAAACGAATTGGTAAGCTCCGTCCCCAAATCATCTATGATAAGGAGGTCGCAGTCGTAGATATCCTCGGCGATTCCCGATACGGCTTCCTTGCTGTCTTTTTCAAAAGTGCCCTTGGAAAGTGTGTCAAAAAGCTGCGCGGCGCTGAAATATATTACAAGATATCCCTTGTCCATAAGTTCCTTGGCGACACAGCACGACAAAAAAGACTTCCCCGTACCTACTGTACCATAAAAAAATAAATTTTGGTAGTCCGAATTAAATCGTTTTATAAAATTTTGGCATATTTGTACAGCTTTTTGAAATTTTTCCAGGTCTTCTCCCTCATAATAACTATACGAAAGCCGTGAAAAATTTTCGGTCTTAAGAAGACTTTTTATATGGGATTGTTCATATATAAGCTCAATCTCCGCAGCGCGAAAGCAGGAACATTTATGGTTGCCGACATACCCCGTGTCCGAGCATTTGCTGCATTCATATATCGGCATAAGGTAATTGTCGGGATATCCGTGCTCCGATAAGAGGGCAGCCTTTTGCTCGGAAAGCATTTTAAGCTCATTCTTAAGCTCGGAAAGCGCGTTGGAATTACCGTTTAACATCTGCTTTCCCTTTTCGATTGAAATGGAAGAAACCTGCCTGTCGAGACGTTCGTAGGCAGGTATTTCACTGTATATCAGCTTTGTGCGTTCTTCAAGAAGATAACGGGTTTTGCGCTGCTTTTCCTCATACGAACGCATTATGCTGTTGTATTGGCTGTTTGTAAGCGGCATAATCTACCTCTCTTTATCCATGTGTCAGTTGCTAATGATATTTTTTTCAAGCTGGTCAAAGTCATAGTTATTCTGCGAGAAAGCGTTAAATTTATTCTTTGTCGCTTTTGACTGTTGTGACTGAGACTGGCGTGAGTTTTTATAAGCGGTATCTGCGCTCTCGATATCAGCCTTTGTGCGTATGCCCGCATTGTACCAGCGGCTCAGAATGCTGTCCGCGTATTCAAAACGGTGCGAATCGGTTGACATTGTCGTCTTGTCGCACGCCTCCTGGATTACATCGAGCAAAAAGCCGTAGTCTTTAGTCCATTTTTCTATGTAATCAAGCTCTTTGGTCGCGGGATTGGCATTCTTGCCAAGCGATTTCATAATAGTGTATACAACCTTGTCATATCTGCGTGAAACGTCCTGAGCTTCCTTGGGCGAAGTGATTCCCTGCTCATGCCAGTTGATTGCCACTTTCTGCATATAGCGAAAATCTTTTTTGCCAAGCTCTATGCAGTGCTGTACAAGGTAGTCGATAAGCTCCACTGAAAAGCCAAGCTCGTCATATATAAAGAGCAGCTTGTCCGCATCGCTCTTTGTGAGCGGCCTGCCGACATATTGTTCGGCAATCGCTGTAATCTGTTCGATATCTTCATTTGATTCAATGTGTTTTACCGCAGGCTCTGCCTTGGATTCTGCAGGCTTTACAAATGAAAGCACGGGAGTTGTGCGCGAAGACCTGTCCGCATTTTCAAGCGGCAAGACTTCAATGCCGGAAAGATTGCGTGCCCCGTCGTATTTTAAGGAAAGGAGCTGCCTGGCTTCCCAGTAGGCGAGCGCGCGTTCAACATCTTTTTCAGTATAATTAAACTTGTCCGCAATGTCCGAAATGCTTGTAGGAAGATTGTCGTTCATCATTCGGATAAGGTAGAGATAAATTTTTAACTGCGCATCGTTTGCGTCCGCCATATATTCATCAATAAAAAGGTTTGGCACTGAGGTCTGGCTCTTTGATGCAGAGCGGTAGATGTTGACACGGTTCATCGCATTTTCTCCAATCCTGAAAAGTATTCCCTGATTGTCTTTAAGGGGTAAATGTATTGTAACATAACCATCAAAAAAAGCAAGTCCCGGACAGTTCAAAAGCGTTGTGAACAAGGGCATTTTGCACGATTGTGGATATTGTGGATATCGCTTGCAAATAACCTTGGAAAAAATCTGAAAGCCTTGTCCTAACTCGTTTGTATCACATGTTATTTAAAACAGCGTATTTGTGGAATAAATGAAAAAATATCCACATCTTTTTTGCCCAAGTCAGACACAAAAAATGTGGATATTGTGGATATCTAAATTCCGAGGAGATTTTCCCCGATTTTTACGACATCTCCCGCGCCCATAGTTATCAACAAATCACCGTCGATACAATTTTCCAGTAAAAAATTTTCGATGGCGTCAAAGGTTCTGAAATATTCGCAGGGGACGCCAAGCTTATCAAGCTCCGCTTTCAAGTCAAGCGATGAAATGCCTATAGTGTTTTTCTCTCTCGCGGCATATATGTCCGTGAGGATAACCCTGTCGGCGAGTGAGAGTGCTTTGGCAAAGTCCGTAAGGAAAGCCTTAGTCCGCGTGTATGTGTGCGGCTGAAAAATACACCACAATCTTTTGTGCGGATAGTTTGCGGCAGCCGTGAGTGTAGCTTTAATCTCTGTCGGGTGATGGGCATAGTCGTCGAGTATGGTTATGCCGCCAAGTCTTCCCTTAAATTCAAAACGCCTGTCTGTTCCCGAAAAGCCAAGAAGTGAACTAAAAACAATCTCCCTGTCAATGCCGAGTAAATCCATGAGAGCGATGACGGCAAGTGAATTGATTATATTGTGTTCGCCCACTACTCCAAGAGCCACTTTGCGGACGGGGGTGTTGTCTATGAGAAGTGTGTACGATGCGCGTCCGACTTCGTCATATGAGGCGTCCTTATAGCTGTATTTTGAAAAATCAGGATTGGAGCCAAAGTAAACTACTCTGCATTTAAGACCGTCCGTAATTTCAGAAACATTGTCAATATTTCCGTTGATTATAAGCGTGCCGTCTTCGGGGATAAGTCGGGCAAATTCTCTGAAAGAATTGCGTATGTCGTCTATATCCTTGAAGAAATCCATATGGTCTTCTTCTATATTAAGTATGATGCCTATACGCGGGAAAAAGCTCAAAAATGAATTTGTATACTCACATGCCTCTGTGACAAAATACTCTGATTTGCCTACGCGTATATTGCCGCCTATCGACTTTAGTATGCCGCCTATGGAGAGTGTGGGGTCTGTGCCAGCGGCAATGAGCGTTTCCGATATCATTGACGTAGTGGTTGTCTTTCCGTGCGTGCCGCTTATCGCTATGGGAATATTGTAGTTTTTCATAATCTGCCCGAGCAAATCCGCGCGCGTCATCGTGGGGATATTTCGGCGCTGCGCCTCCACAAATTCAGGATTGTCCGCAGATATGGCAGCGGTATATACGGCAAGGTCAATGTCATCAGTGATGTTGTCCGCGCTCTGAGGATAGGCGATTTTTGCGCCCATAGCCACAAGCTGTTCGGTAAGCTGCGAAACTTTCCTGTCCGAGCCGCTTACGGTAAATCCCGCGTCAATCAAAATCTGCGCCAATCCCGACATGCTTATGCCGCCGATGCCCATAAAGTGTACATGAATAGGTTTGCTAAAATTTATCTGATACATATCCGGTTTAAAAACCTCCCAAATATATCTGTTCCTATACATAATACACCTAAAGCGCCGATTTTTCCACAAAAATGCCAAAAAAAATTTAACAGCAAATTCAATAGTAAAAATAGCCAAAAATCTTCTTGCATAAAAGCGAAAAAAAATAAAAATTACTAAATTTATTATTCCATTTATGAAAATTGTATGCTATAATGTCAATGGGTGTGTTTCCGACCCATTGATGATTATGCAAATAGGGGTGACGATATGATTAAAAAAGAGATGATTGCCATGCTTTTGGCAGGCGGACAGGGCTCCAGACTGGGCATACTGACGTCCAAAATGGCAAAGCCTGCGGTTGCCTTTGGCGGGAAATACAGGATAATCGACTTTCCGCTTAGCAACTGTATTAATTCAGGCATAGATACCGTCGGAGTTCTTACGCAGTATCAGCCGCTGAAGCTTAACACGCATATCGGCATAGGCATTCCGTGGGATTTGGACAGAAATATCGGCGGTGTGACTGTTTTGCCCCCCTATGAAAAGAGCGGTGAGAGTGAGTGGTATACGGGCACGGCAAACGCTATTTTTCAAAATATCGAATATATGGAGAGCTACAATCCCGACTATGTGCTTATCTTGTCGGGCGACCATATATATAAGATGGATTATGAGGTTATGCTTGACTTTCACAAGGAGAGCGGTGCGGAGGTTACGATTGCGTCTATGCCCGTTCCTATGGAAGAAGCAAAACGTTTTGGTATAGTCATCACGGATGAAAATAAAAGGATTGTTGATTTCGAGGAGAAGCCTGAACACCCAAGGAGTAATCTTGCCTCGATGGGCATTTATATATTCAGTTGGAAGACGCTCAAGGAAGCGCTTATTGCAAAGGCAGACCAGCCGAACCTTGATTTTGGCAAGCACATTATACCGTATTGCCACGAGAAAGGACTTCCGCTTTATTCCTACGAATTTAACGGCTATTGGAAAGATGTCGGCACGCTCAGCTCATACTGGGAAGCAAATATGGAGCTTATCGATATTGTGCCTGAGTTCAATCTATATGAGGAGTATTGGAAGATTTATACAAAGAGCGATGTACTTCCGCCCCAGTTTATATCTGCGGACAGTGTGATTGAGCGCTGTCTTATAGGAGAGGGCTCTGAGATTTACGGCAAAGTGTACAATTCGGTCATCGGCTGCGGCGTCACCATAGGAGAGGGCACGATTGTAAGCAATTCGATTATTATGAACCATTCCCAGATAGGCGGCGGCTGCAATATCGAGAAAGCTATAATCGACGAGAATGTCTGCATAGGCGACAATGTTGAAATAGGGCTTATGCCTGAAAAGCCGAATGATACAAGACCTGATATTTACAACAGCGGTCTTGCGACTATAGGTGAGAAGACCGTAATACCGAGTGATGTAAAGATAGGCAAGAATACGGTTATTTCAGGTGAAACGGACACGAGCGACTATTCAAACGGCTGTCTGGACAGCGGCAAAACTTTGATAAAGGCAGGTGAAACGCTATGAGAGCATTAGGCATTGTTTTGGCGGGCGGCAACAGCAGGCGCATGGGCGAACTTTCACACAAGAGGGCAATCTCTGCTATGCCGATAGCGGGCAGCTACAGGAGCATAGATTTTGTTTTGAGCAATATGTCCAATTCACACATACAGAGAGTGGCTGTTATCACGCAGTACAATTCGCGTAGCCTCCACGAGCATTTGAGCTCGTCAAAGTGGTGGGATTTCGGGCGCAAGCAGGGTGGACTTTATACCTTTACACCGACTGTGACACCCGACAACAGCAACTGGTATATGGGTACGGCGGACAGCATTTATCAGAATATCCTGTTTTTAAAGAGAAGTCATGAGCCGTATGTCGTTATCGCGACAGGCGATTGCGTATATAAGATGGATTTCAACAAGGTGCTTGAGTATCACATAGCAAAAAAAGCGGACATCACGGTAGTCGTTAAGGATATGCCGGAGACTTCCAATATAGATAGGTACGGCGTGATTAAGATGAACGATGAATGCCGTATTGAAGAATATGACGAGAAACCAATGGTAGCTAAGTCAAGGACTGTTTCATGCGGTATCTATATTATCAGGCGCAGACAGCTTATAGAACTGCTTGAAAAGAGCGCTGAGGAGGGACGCTACGATTTGGTTCAGGACATTCTTATACGTTATAAGGATGTCAAGAGAATATACGGCTATAAGATTAATTCTTATTGGCGCAACATTGCCTCTGTGGAGGATTATTACGAGACTAATATGGACTTCCTCAAAAAAGATATAAGAGATTATTTCTTTAGGGAATATCCTGACATATATTCAAAGGTTGATGATTTGCCGCCTGCAAAATACAATCCGGGCGCGCAGGTTAAGAACAGCCTTGTTTCCAGCGGATGCATAATAAACGGCACGGTTGAAAATTCCATACTGTTTAAGGAAGTGTTCGTAGGAAATAATTGTACTATCAAAAACTCCATCATTTTAAACGATGTGTATTTAGGCGATAACACCCACATTGAAAACTGTATAGTAGAGAGCCGTGATACCATAAGAGCCAACTCTAACCACGTAGGCGAAACTGGAATAAAGGTCGTTGTGGAAAAGAATGAAAGGTACGTTTTATAAGTGATGTTGTTTTTTACATTTTAAAAAATTAAATTTTTATGACTTGCAAAGGGGGAACCTAGAATGAGAATTACAGATGTTCGAGTTCGCAAAATTACCAAAGAAGGTAAAATGAAAGCAGTAGTTTCAATCACACTTGATGACGAGTTTGTAGTACATGACATCAAGGTGATAGAGGGCGAGAAAGGCTTGTTTATAGCTATGCCCAGCAAGAAATCTGCAGATGGTGAGTACAGGGATATCGCACATCCTATCAACCAAAACACAAGAGAAACTATCCAGAAGACTATTCTCGAAAGTTATGAGAAGGCGCTTTTAGAGCCTGACGAAGAAACGATATAGAAATTTAGTCGGATAGAAAATTAACAAAATGTGGGTAGAGAGGCATCAGAAATGATGCCTCTTTTTAGGCGAGGCAGGAAGTGAAAAAATTTTTTTAAATGTTTGTTTAACCGCATAAAAAAGCGGTATGGAGGATTATAATGTATATTATAGCAGGCTTGGGAAATCCTACGCGTGAATACGAAAACACACGGCACAATATAGGCTTTATGACGATAGATATGCTCGCAGAAAAATATGACATTAGTGTCACAACTTGCAAGCATAAGGCGCTTATCGGCAAAGGCGTGATAAACGGCGTAAAGGCTGTGTTGGTAAAGCCGCTCACATATATGAACCTGAGTGGAGAGGCGATACGTGAGATAGTTGACTACTACAAGGTTGACGCGACAAGCGAGCTTATCGTCATATATGACGACATAAGCCTTGACGTGGGACAGCTCCGCATAAGGAAAAAAGGCAGCGCGGGCGGGCACAACGGTATCAAAAATATAATTGCCAATCTGGGGCACGATACATTTATGCGCATAAAAATCGGTGTGGGCGAAAAGCCGAAAGGCTATGACCTTGTCGATTATGTGCTTGGGCATTTTGCCGGCGAGGAGCTTACAGTCATCAGGGAGAGCATCGAAAAAGCAGATGGGGCGCTGCAGCTTATGCTTGAGGGTAGAGTGGATGCGGCTATGAATGAATATAATACAAAAAAGTCTTGAAGTATTTAAAGCGCAAAGGATAGCGCGGAAATGAGGTAAACAGTGAATACGATATTGGCACCGCTTAGAGAGCTTGGGGATTACGATGAGATTATGAAAGCTCTTGGCAATGACGGCGGGAAAGTGAGCATAAGCGGCTGCGTTGATTCGCAGAAACTTCATATGATATATGGCACTGATAAGGGTTTCGATGCAAAGATTATCGTGACCTACAGCGACATAAGGGCGCGCGAGATTTTGGAGGACTGTGCTCTGTACACGAGGGAGGCGTATTTTTATCCTGCAAAGGACTTGATTTTTTATCAGGCGGATATACATGGGAACCAGCTCACAAAGGAGCGCGTCGAGGTGCTGCGGCGCATACTTGAGGGTGGGGCGATTACTGTCGTCACCACTTTTGCCGCGCTTATGGCACATCAGCTCCCGCTTTCCGTTATAAAGGAAAACATTGTGGACATAGCAAAAGGCAGCATCATTGAGGAGAGGGCGCTTGCCGGAAAGCTTGTCGATATGGGATATGAGAAGACGTATCAGGTGGAGGCGGCGGGGCAGTTTTCGATAAGGGGAGGCATAATAGATATTTTTGATTTGACCTCGGAAAACCCTGTCCGCATAGAACTGTGGGGCGACGAGGTAGAATCCATACGTTCTTTTGACATATTGAGCCAGCGCTCTGTTGAAGAAAATATGACACAAGTGTCAATTTATCCCGCGACAGAGCTCATGCTTTCAAATGCAAAGCTGGAGGCGGGTATATACGATATAAAAAAGGACTGTAAGGCGCGGGCGAAGTATTTTCGTGATAATGATATGCCGGAGGAGGCGCACCGCATAGAGCAATATGTGGACGAACTTTGCGAGCAGGTGACGGAGTTCAAGAATTACATAAATTTGGAAAGCTATATGGGATATTTTTACGGCGATACCATGTCTTTCATGGATTTGTTTGAGGGGAGGCAGTGCTGCTTTTATCTTGATGAGCCTATGAGGATAGAGGAACACGCAAACGCGGTAGAGCTGGAGTTTCGCGAAAGCATGGCAAGCCGCGCCGAAAAGGGCTACATACTGCCGAGGCAGATGGAGGTGCTGTTTGGCAAAAATGAGATTATGGCAAGGCTTGAATGTAAGCGGCTGCTGGCGCTTTCGGCAATGGAATACAAAGGCTTTGTGATTAAATTCCCAAACCGCTTTTCAGTGAATGCAAGGAGCATATCGCCGTACAACAACAGCTTTGCGGAGCTTGTGAAAGACTTAAAAAGCTATAAGAGCCGAGGCTTTCGCGTTTTGCTTTTATCGGCGTCAGCTACGAGGGCAAGACGTCTGGCGGCTGACCTTATTGACGAGGAGTTGAATGCCTTTTATTCGGAAAATCCGGACAGGGAGCTGCAGGCGGGCGAGATAATGACGTACAACGCAAGTGTGCTGAAAGGCTTTGAATATCCGCTATTAAGATTTGTAGTTATCTCGGAAACCGATATATTTGGCAGGCAGTCGCAGAGGAAGAAAAAGAAGAAACGATACGAGGGGCAGAAGATACAGGATTTTTCGGAACTCAAGGTAGGCGATTATGTGGTGCATGAAAACCACGGGCTCGGTATCTACCGCGGTATTGAAAAGGTCGAGGTTGACAAAGTAGTAAGGGATTACATGAAGATAGAGTATAGGGATGGGGGCAATCTTTACATACTTGCGACAGGCTTTGACGTAATCCAAAAGTACGCCTCGTCCGATGCGGCAAAGAAGCCTAAGCTTAATAAGCTTGGCACGCAGGAGTGGACAAAGACGAAGACGCGCGTAAGAAACGCCGTGGACGAGGTGGCGCGTGATTTGGTGGAGCTTTATGCCGTGCGCCAGCAGAAAAAAGGTTTTATATTTGGCAAGGATACCGTGTGGCAGCAGGAGTTTGAGGAGATGTTTCCGTTTGAGGAGACGAGTGACCAGCTACAGGCGATAGAAGCGACAAAAAGCGATATGGAAAGCCCTCGCATAATGGATAGGCTTATCTGTGGGGACGTTGGCTACGGCAAGACAGAGATAGCCATAAGAGCCGCTTTTAAGGCAGTGCAGGACGGCAAACAGGTAGCGTACCTTGTGCCGACTACCATACTTGCGCAGCAGCATTACAATACGTTTGTGCAGCGCATGAAAGACTTTCCGGTCAGGATAGATATGCTTTCGCGTTTTAGGACATCGGCTGAGCAGAGAAAGACATTAAATGACTTGCGCAAGGGTTTTGTGGACATAGTGATTGGCACTCATAGGCTTTTGTCGGATGATGTGAAATATAAGGACTTGGGACTTCTGGTGATTGACGAGGAGCAGCGTTTTGGCGTGCGCCATAAGGAAAAAATAAAGCAGATAAAGGACGATGTGGACGTACTCACGCTTACCGCTACTCCGATACCGCGCACACTACATATGAGCCTTGTCGGCATACGTGATATGAGCGTTCTTGAGGAGGCTCCGAACGAGCGCCAGCCGATACAGACATATGTGATGGAATACAACGAGGAAATGGTGCGCGAAGCCATATTGAGGGAGCTTTCGCGTCATGGACAGGTGTATTACGTGTATAACCGAGTGAACAATATTTCGGATATAACGGCAAGAATCGCCGCGCTTGTCCCGGAGGCGACGGTCGCCTATGCTCATGGGCAGATGAAAGAGAGCGAGCTTGAAAGGATAATGTTTGAGTTCATAAACGGTGAGATAGACGTGCTTGTGTCCACTACCATCATAGAGACGGGGCTTGACATATCGAATGTAAATACGATGATAGTGCATGATTCCGACAATATGGGGCTTGCCCAGCTCTATCAGCTGCGTGGGCGCGTGGGACGTTCAAACCGTACTTCATACGCGTTTCTGATGTACAAAAAAGACAAGATGCTGAAAGAAGTGGCGGAGAAGCGCCTGCAGGCAATCAAGGAATTTTCTGACCTCGGAAGCGGATTTAAAATCGCGATGCGTGACTTGGAGATAAGGGGCGCGGGCAATATTTTGGGCGAGCGCCAGCATGGGCATATGGAGGCAGTAGGCTATGACCTTTACTGCAAAATGCTCAATGAGGCAGTAAAGACGCTCAAGGGAACAAAGCGCGCCGACGAGGACTTTAACACGTACGTGGATATGGACGTGGATGCCTTTATCCCATCGGAATATATCGTAAACGAGGTGCAGAAGCTTGATATATACAAGCGTATAGCGAGCCTTGAAAACGAGGCTGAGTGTGAGGATATGCGCAAGGAGCTTAAAGACCGCTTTGGCAGCGTGCCGCAGTCGGTTGAGAACCTTATACGGATATCGCTTATACGCGTGACGGCGCATGCGCGCTATGTGACTGAGATAAAGGGCAAGGCAGGGCAGATAACTTTTTTCATGGAGCCGTTTGCGCCTGTGAAAGTGGAGAGGCTGCCTGAACTTCTGGAAAAGCACAAAAACGCGCTTGGCTTTTCGGCAAAAGGGGTGCCGAGCTTTACGCTTAGGTACAAGAAGTACGGGCTTGTGGAGAAAGAAGCCGAGCTTATGATAAAAAACACGAACGACATACTTGACGATATGGCTGTGCTTTATTGATTTGTGTGGAAATCAGTGCGAAATTGGCGAGGATATGATTTTTCTTTGAATTTGGCTCGTGGCTTAAATATTTAAAAAATTATAACAAATTAATTAAATATGTAGATATTTTTTTAATAATATATTATAATTAAGACCGATTAAGAGCTTGTTCGATAGCAATTTGCGAATGGAGGAATGATTGGACATGGACGAGGGAAGATACAATATTCCCAGGCAGTACAAGGTTGACAAGGGTATGCCGTTGGACGCGCTGTTTCAGCGGATTGATAATCCCAAGTGCCGCCGTGTTTTTGAGGCGGAAGTCGAGTGTGTCACGTGGAAATATCACATAGTTGACAAGGCGGGTATTTCGGGCATTGCGGAGCTTGTAAAAGAAAAAGGTCTGTCTGTATTTGAAGTGTCGCTCAAGCGCAAGATTGCCCCCGATTTACTCACGGAGGTTTTTGCGGGGCTTTTGCAGCGTTCGATGGTGCTTGTGTATTTGTGCAACGGTGAGCTTTCGATGGGAACCTTTATTCCGATGGGCAAGGGTACGACGGGCAGGATGTGTTCTACGGATTTTTACCCGTATGACGCGGGACGCATGATAGAAATCATGGACTATGAAAAGGACAGCAATAGGAATACTGACCAGATACATAAAAGAATTTTTGCTACAATCCGCCAGCAGAAGCGCATAATAATGATTGAAAAGGCGTACGAGGGGCTTTCGCCTGTAGAAAGCGCTGAAAGTGAGATACTTTCGTTTGAATTTAGCCTTGAAAATCTGGACAAGATAAGGGCGGATGCGGACTTCGTGCAGTCGCAGCTGCGTGTTGTGAGACCGGCAGGGACTTCAAAGGCGGTAAGAGATACCGCATAGAATTTGTGCATCAGACATTGGGGGACTATTGTAGATGGGGAATGGAATAACGGCGGTAGAGGCTGCTACAGTTTTAAATTCATTAAAAAGCGGGGTCGTGCCGAGGGTGGGACTTGAATATATCACCGTCGGCAGACGCAGCGAGATACAGGCGCTTTTGCAGGACGTTTCCATTATCGAGCAGGGCGGGGCGGCGTTTCGCTTTATCGAGGGCAAGTACGGCAGCGGTAAGACCTTTCTGATGCACGCATTGAGAAATCATGTGATGGAGAAGAATTTTATCGTGACTGATGTGGAGCTTTCTGTGGATAAGCGTTTTGTCGGCAATAAGGGGCAGGGGCTTGCGACTTACAGAGAGCTTATCAGAAATATGGCTACAAGGTCATGCCCTGACAATGGCGCGCTGCAGCTTATTTTGGACAAATGGATTGGCTCGCTTGAAAACGAGGTAGTGCAGTACGAGGGATTAGTACCCGGGCATGAGGTCTTTGACGTGAGGGTGAGCCAGAAGATATACAAGATAACCTCGTCGATGGAGGAACGCGTAAACGGTTTTGATTTTGGCAAGGTGCTTGCCGCGTATTACAAAGGACATAGGACGGGCGACACCGATTTACAAAAGCGGGCGCTTAGATGGCTGTGCGGCGAGTATAAGACAAGGACGGAGGCCAAAAACGAACTTGGCGTGAACCTTATAATTACAGATGAAAACTGGTATGATTTCATCAAGCTGTTTGCAGTGTTTGCGGTAAAGGCGGGCTATGCGGGGTTATACGTGTGCATGGACGAGCTGGCGACGCTCTACGAGATACCGAGCCGCGTAGGGCGTGAGTACAATTACAATAAACTTCTTTCCATATATAATGACGCACTTCAGGGCAAGGCGTCAAATCTTGGCATTATCATAAGCGTGACAAAGGAAGCCATGGATGACAAGGTGCGCGGGGTGTTCAGCTTTGAGCCGCTTAGGTCGAGGCTTGCGACATCGTCTATAGAGGAGGAAAATACTGCTAATCTGCAAGATATGGCATCGCCAATCATAAGGCTGGCGCCGTTAAATCCCGGTGAGATGTATGTGCTGCTTGAGAAGCTTGCGGCGATACATAGCACGCTTTACGGGTATAAGTCTACTCTTGAACATGATGACTATATATATTTCTTGAAGAAGCAGTATGCGAAAGCGGAGAAGGATGAGGGCGTCACGCCGAGGGATATGATAAAGAATTATATTTCGCTTTTGAATTTGCTGCAGCAAAATCAAAATCTTACAAAGGAGGAAATACTGTATGGTTAAGGCTGTGATTTTTGATATGGACGGCGTGATTATAGATACGGAGAAGCATTACAACAAAGCGTGGTGCGAGGCGGCGGCGCGTGCGGGCTTTACGGATTTTACTAGGGAACACGCGCTGATGCTTAGAAGTCTTGACGCGAGGCTTGCGGCTAAGCTTATGAAAGAGATATTTGGAGAAGGGTTTGACTACTATGCTATACGGGAGATAAGGCGGGAGATTGTTGCGGAGAGATTGGAAAAATACGGGCTTGAAAAGAAGACGGGTATCGATGAGATACTCGCGTTTTTGCATAGTAGGGGAATAAAATCGGCTGTGGCGACGGCGACGCCGATTGAGCTTACGCTGCAGCATCTTGAGAGGATTGGGGTAAGGGATAAGTTTGACAAGATTGTGAGCGCTAAGCAGGTGGAGAATGGGAAGCCGGCGCCGGATGTGTATTTGTATGCGTGTGAGGAGATTGGGGAGAGGTCGGAGGACTGTATTGCTGTGGAGGATTCGCCGAATGGGATTAGGGCGGCGTATGCGGCGGGGTGTAAGGCTGTGATGGTGCCGGATTTGACAGGACCTGACGAGGAGGTAGAGCCGATGCTGTATGC